>JAPPAB010000166.1 GCA_026705765.1 Gemmatimonadota bacterium | reverse complement strand
CTGGGATCTCGTGTGCCTGGCTATGCAGGGCATCGGCAGGCTTTTGAATACGTCAAACAGCATTTTGAGCAATTTGGGCTCGAAGATATCGCGGTCGAGGAGCACACAGTAACGGTTCCCGTTGACAAAGGTGCTTCACTTACTTTGATGGATACCGGCGAAGAAATCGCGATCTACGGTTTTTGGCCCAACCATGTACAAACGCCCTCTGTTCCCAGTGCTGGAATTTCGGGGGCGCTTATTTATGGGGGTAAGGGGGCGTTTGCAGAACTCAATGGGAAAAAGGTCGAAGGCAGCATTGTCCTGATGGACTTCGATTGTGACCAGGGCTATTTAAGCCCGCGTATGCTGGGGGCACAGGCCATTTTATTTTTCGATAATGGGCGGGTTACACAGGGGCAGGCTATGGATAAGTTTTTGCCCGTGCCCGTTGATGTGCCCCGGTTCTGGGTCACAAAAGACGATGCTTTGCGGTTGCTCGAATTGGCCCAAACGCAATCTCCAGAAGTGCGTTTAACGTCAAAGATGGATTGGGAAGAAGTGCCGACCTGGAATATTTTTGCAACCGTTCCTGGATCTGAAGACTATATCACGGAGCGCGAAGAGCGCAAGTGGAAAGATCAGCAGATTGTGCTGAGTGCTTTTTACGATGCCATTTCCGTTGTGCCCGCTCTCGCGCCGGGTGCAGAAAATGCGTCGGGGTTGGCTGCGCTTTTACACACTGCTCGCGTTTTGAAACAGAATCCGCCCAAATATTCGGTGACCTTTTTGGCAACGGGTTCTCATTTTCAGGGGCTGGCTGGTATCAATGATTTTGTGTATCGCCATTCTCGCGAGAGCGATCATTTCCGCGATAAGATTCCCGATAGTTTATCGGTTGCCGGTGCTTATCTCGATGGCGAACTTATTCCGCGCGACAGCGAAGATTTTGAAGAACTCATTCCCGGCAGTTATAAAATTGATTTTCGGTTATTTATCGGGTTGGACCTGTCGAGTGAATCCGATCAGTTGGCGAGCTTTTCACACGGCACCTTTAACAACCCAAATTGGCAGACAGACAATTATCTAAATAATCTGCTGGCGCCTTATGCAGACAAATTCGATAAATATATGGCCAAAGTCTTTCCAGGCGAAGAGGCGCGCCATGTCGATGCGATTGCTCCGCCAAAACGCACCTGGAAGAATTTTATGCCCATTCGCCTGGGATTCGACAGCGAGGCCGTTACTTTTGTTGGGAAAGAAGGCATTACACTGGCGACGCCATCAACCGTGCGGCGGTTTGTCGATACGCCTATTGATCGCGTAGAGCATGTCAATATGGGCAATTTGGCGCGTCAGGTCCAAACGACGATCGCTGCCTTGATGAAAGCGGGCGAAGATCCCGAGTTTTTCAGGGTGTCCAAACTCAAATTGCAAGATCGCGGACACAGTTTGAGAGGACAGGTATTGTGGTTTGATCGCAATGTCGATTTCGCGTTGCCCCGCGTACCCGTGCCAGGGGGAGTTGCCACGTATCGACAGCCGGGCAATGTCCACAGTTGTGCGGGGGTGCGCACGCTGATTATTGACAAGACGACAGAAGGTCCCATTTACGATATTGATAAACTGGCAGACGATCAGACAGAAAATGTAGATCTAAAATTGTTTGGCGATAAAGATAAGGTAAAGGAAACCGGATGGTTTTCCTTTGATATTATGCGTAATCGGTTTACCAATCGCATTTTGGCTTATGATATTGATGAAGAGGGGGCTATTACGTCGGCACCCGATATGGGGACTGAGGGCGACAAAAAATTCCCACTGACGCAGCGATATGGCTGGTGGGAAAATGAAATGCTGACGGTTCTGTTTAAGAGCCGCTCCATCAGCGTTTTTGAGATTATCGATTCGAGTTATTTGTCCGCGCTTGATTTTATGACGGTGCTCAACGACAATGATACGCAGCCCATAGAATTTGGCTATACGTATTTGCCGGGACAAAGCACCAAAGAGGGCGACGTGACGCGCGCTGCAGTGACGTTTGCGCGCGTGGATGAATACACGGGAGAAGCCGAGCGGTTGAAGGTTTTGATGAGCACGGGCTTGTTTGGTGTTAAGTATTTGCTGATCAATGCGCCCCAGAAGTTTTTGGACAATCCGGTTGATAAACGCGAGGTGAATCCCGATCTTCTGGAAGAGGCGCGAGGTGAAGGGTATGAGCCCGGTGTCATTTTCAGACCTTCTTATCAAGCCGCCAAAGATATGTGGGTGATTGACGATGTGCGGATGAAACAGTTGGCGCAATTTGGTATTGAAAACAATCGACTCACCCTGTTGCACAACAGCGCGCGCGAGGCCCTGATCGAAGCGCGTCAGCACCTTGAAAATTTGGATTACGAAGGGTTTATGAATGCATCCCGGCGGGCATGGGGGCTGGAGGCGCGGGGGTATCCCGAAGTGATGGCGACGGCCAATGATACTGTTCGGGGTATTATTTTTTACTTTATTTTATTGTTGCCGTTTTCATTTTTCTGTGAGCGGTTGTTGATTGGCGCGTCGAGTATTACCGCGCGATTGAGCTGGTTTGCCGCGTTTTTTATATTTTTCTTCATTGTTCTGCGCTTTGTCCATCCGGCTTTTCAGTTGAGCAATTCCCCCTATATTATTTTTCTCGCATTTGTGATTATGGCTCTCGGTGGGGTGGCTATGGTCATTGTGGTATCTAAGTTTGGCGATGAAGTTCGCAAAATGAAGCAAGCTTCTGCCGGGACTTATGAAGCCGATGTCGGGCGCATTAGCGCGACGTCGGCCGCGGTTGTACTGGGCATTTCAAACCTGAGAAAACGCCCCATGCGCACGGGGTTGACGGCGATTACGCTGACTTTGTTGACTTTTACGACATTGTCTTTTACTTCGGTGCAGACTTCGTTGAAGTTTTACAAATTACCCCGCGATAACGAGCCGTCGTATCAGGGGGCACTGGTGCGCGACCGATCCTGGCGCGGAATGCAGGAATCCGTGCTCAATTATCTCAATAGCGCTTTTGAAGGCCGCGCCGATATTGTGCCGCGATCGTGGTATTTGTCACAGGTGCGTGGCGAGCGCGCTTATGTGAATTTTTCTCGCGTGACAGAGGCCACCGCCGATATGGGCCCAAAGGAGATTTACGTCGATTTTGATGTGGGCATTACCACGGGGAAAGACAGTTTTGTCAATGCACTGTTGGGGCTTACGCCAGACGAACCCAAAATTACCGGAGCTGATCGCTATTTGATGAGTGGGCGATGGTTTGAACCCGGAGAAGAGTTCGTTTGCCTGATACCCAATGATCTGGCCGAGCTTGTGGGTATTTTCCCCGAAGACGCCGGTACAGCCAAAATTGAAATGCAGGGGCAGATTTTTACGGTGATTGGCATTCTGGATTCTGAAATGTTTAACAAGTTCAAAGATCTGGACGATGAAAAACTGACCCCTGTTGATACGGTAAAAGAAAAAGACGATTTGGCAGATGCACAGGATCAGGATCCGCGGGTTGTTGCGGCTGCGCCGATAGAGACCTTTACCCATCTGGAATCGACCAATGTGCTCGTCGTGCCCTATGAGTATATTCGGGATATCGGGGGCGTGTTGGCTTCGGTGGCGATTGCGAATTTCAAGGATGAGAGCGGGCAGCCGAAGAAAGATTTTGTGCCCGACATCGAAGAGTTTATGGCGCGCGTGTCTTTGACGATGTTTGTGGGCAAGGATGATGG
>JAPPAB010000165.1 GCA_026705765.1 Gemmatimonadota bacterium | reverse complement strand
ACAGGTTGCGCGCCCAGCACGTCTTGCACTCAGGCCGATTATTCACATTGAACTGCGCGTCAAAATGCTGCTGCTTTTCGCGGTCAATACCCGCAAACACATCACCCATTTTAAACTCGGGTGCATCGGCCAAACTCGAACAAAAATAAATCGACCCGTCTGCTGCAATCGCCAGATACTGCTTACCTCCCAGGCATCCGTGACAGGATTTCTGACGCGTCAACAATTTCTGAATCCGCGGATCAAACTCTTCATTCTCCTCACCATTCAGAATGGCTTTGAGCGCACGTCGGCTTCGCTTGTAAATTTGCTGTTTCAAAACGGGTATGTGTTCTTCCCCAATAGCATAAGGCGCATCCGGTGAAACAACAGCCGGACCAACAAGCGCGTTTTCTGTTCCCAGAGAACGCAACGCATCGGCAATCTGATCCTCATCCATATCATAAGCCGTCATAACAGCCTGCAAATACACGCGCTCAGGTGCCTCAGCAGTCAGCTTCTGTACATTCTTTGCCACAACATCATAAGTCCCTGAACCATTGTGAAACGTGCGAATGCGATCCTGTGTTTGACGCCCACCATCCAGACTGACCTTAATCTGAAACTTTTCATCGACCAAAAACTGCTTCATCTCGTCGGTCAACAACGTGCCATTGGTCACAATGCCAAAACCAACCGGCACCCCCAATCGCGCGCCCAGGGATTTGGCAAACGGGACAAGCTCCTGCATCAATGGAAAATTCAAAAGCGGCTCCCCGCCAAAAAAATCAATCTGGCACCTTCCGAACACCTGAGCCTCGGTGACAATCCAGCGTATGGCTTGCTCGGCAACGTCCGGCTGCATCAACATTGCCTTACCGCCATAATCTCCGCCGTGTGCAAAGCAATAAGCACACTGAATATTGCACGAATGCGAAACGTGCAAGGACACCTGCAACCGATCTGTCTGCGAAACCCCACAGGCTGCCACCCCTTCTGCTGTCGGCGCATTGGACATCACAGGTAGAGCACCATCCGAAATCAAACCCACCTGCGCCAATTCCTCAATAGCCTCGACAATCTCCTCTGCCTCGTATTGATCAGCCAGCACCTGAACAACCCGGTCAACAGACAAGCCCTCACAACACTCTAAAATCGACTGAAACAGGGTATCGAGTGTATAAAACAGACCCGTCTCCACCTGATAGGCAATCGGCTGTTTTTGTTCTTCAGTTTGAAAAAGATGCAGGTCACATTTCTGAATACACAGCATAGCACACACTCCTCAGAAGCGAAATCACTTATCTCGATCATCAGCCGAATCAAAATCGTCCCAATCGTCATCGTCATTGGGAAAGGGCAGGGGAGGAACAGACATAGGGGTCGGGAAACAGCCAATTTCAAAACTATTCGTAGTCTGATACGTGCAAATATCGCCTTCCGCGTCCATCTTTCCATTGATCAAAGTCAACTTGCGTCGGGTCGTCATGTTATCCTCCTTCAATACAGGAATTTAAAATGGGGTCGCTATCTGCCCTTTATACTGCAAGATCCGTGCCAAAAATCGCGCCAAAATAAAAAAAAGCACTTGAAAATTCTCAAGTACTTGAAAAACAAGGAGATAAAATTTAAAAATTATTTTTGCAACATCAGCGACATTCTGGTGTAAGTGCATCCGCCAGGATGCACCTATAATCACTTATTCACGAAAATTTCGCATAACTATTTGATTCATATAAAGATAAACTAAGGTGCATCCGCTGGGATGCACTGCATACGCCAGGATGCACCTGTTTTATATCTATCTCAACCCCAAACGATTGATCTTTTTTTGCAAACCTGCGCGTGTCATTCCCAATTCTCTGGCGGTATGGGTAATATTGCCCTCGTACTTCTCGAGCGTGTCTCGAATCAATTGTTTTTCATACTCCTGGACACGGTCCTGTAAATACCCCTGAAATTCGACAGAGACATCTGACACCGCACCGGCAGCTATTGAAAACAAATCGGGCGTAATATCACCCTCTTCCTCTGCCAATGCTACGGCAAGCCGAATCACATTCTCTAACTCGCGCACATTACCCGACCATCTGTGACTTGTAAGCACCTTGATCGCACCTAACGTCAGCCCTCCAACCGACTTGTTTGCCTCTTCTTTTGCGCGAATGAGCAGATGTTCTGCCAATAATGGCACGTCTTCAAGGTGTTCTCGCAAAGGCGGCATATCGATCTGTACCCCCTGCAACCGATAATACAAATCTTCGCGGAAAGAACCGTTTTCAACTTCCTGCTTTAAGTCTCGATTGGTCGCTGCAATAATGCGTACATCCACGGCGCGATCCTCTGTTTCGCCCACGCGCCGAATCTCGCCTTCTTGTAACACCCGCAACAAACTCCTCTGCAACTGCGGCGGGGCATCGGCGATTTCATCTAAAAAAACCGTACCGCCATCAGCAGCTTCAAAAATCCCCTTATGATCTTCAGTCGCGCCAGTAAACGCGCCTTTTCTGTGTCCAAACAACTCACTCTGCAACAACTCTGGTGAGAGTGTAGCACAATTTTGTGACAAAAATCGCTGATCTTTGCGTGTGCTATTGTAGTGTATGGCACGCGCAGCCAATTCTTTGCCCGTACCTGTTTCGCCCTGCACAAGCACGGGAATATCGCTCTTTGCAGCAGTTTCTATAAGCCGGTAGATCGCCTGCATCGCATCACTCTGGCCGACCATATCATCAAGCCGGTACCGCCTTTCCACTTCCTGTTGCAAATATTGTGCTTTTTCTTCCAATTGTTCGTACATCCTCGCATTGACCAGTGCCATTCCTACCAGATTTGCAAATGCCTGTAAAAACGTCTGATCAGCTTCAGAAAATGCGTTGCCTATACCGCGATGATCCACATATAGCGCACCAATAACACCTTCCTTAACCTGAAATAAGGGCACGCACAATACAGACCGAATATTGTAGTCTATCACACTTTGATATTGATTTAGCCTGTCGTCTGTCTGGGCATCAATACTTAAAACGGGTTCATTTGTCTCAATAACCCGACGAATAATACTCCCACTCAGTGCTTCTGCATCATCTACCTCTAAATTGTGGTAGCGCACAGCATCGACCACAAAGCCTTTTTGGGTCTCATTTTTTATTGCAACCACTACCCGCTCTGCTGGATAAACAGCCAACAAATTACCCAGAGTTCGATCCAATAACACTTTGACATCGCGCTCTGTTGTCAATTCTCGACTCACATCGTAAAGCAAGCGCAAGCGATCAACAGATAACGTATCGACTGAAATCTCAGAACTGAATGCGGTATCCTCGTTGCGAGAAGATTCACGCAATTGATCTAATAACACCTGTGTTTTCTCCAGAAAATAAGACATTTCCATTTCTCCAAACGCCTGTTTTGCCGATTCGAGATGTGCCTTAGCTCTTGGTACATCATCGCGATCGAGATAAAACTCCCCAGCCATCAGCAATGCACGCGCCCAGTGATCGCCTTTGGATTCTCTACGGCATTCAATCGCCTGCTCAAAAGCCTCTTCAGCCTCAACAATTCGCCCTGCACGAGCAAAAGCAACACCAATACCACAATGCACCAGAGGCAATATGCCCGTGTACATGCCCGATGTTTGTTGCGTACCTTCACTGGCTCTTTCTGCCCATTTGAGTGCTACTTCTGTATCTCCCATTCTCGCAGCAGCCGTTGCTGCAATTGCATAAGCGCAATAGACATAATCTCTTCTCGGTGTTTCCAAAAATCGCTCTACTGATATCTCGGCATATTCCAATGCCCCGGCAAAATTACCGCGTTCCAGCGCCACTTCTCCAAGCCATAGGAGATTTACCGCCTCCCAAAACACGTCACCTCGCTTCCGCCATTCCCCAATGACTTCATAGCAAACAGATTCCGCATGATCGAGATCACCGAAATAAAAATAAATTCTTTGAAGTAAATTGAGTGCCCTAATGCGATGGTGTTCAAGTCCCAGTTGCTGAGATGTCTTGACAGCCGCTTCAAGTTGTTCTTTGGCTGTCTCAAATCGAAATCCCACCAATGCAACCAGACCTTCTCGCCCTTGTATAAATGCCTTATTTTGAATTTCTCCTAGCCCAGCATATTTCTCTATTTCCCGACGCATATACGCAACAGCCTCATCGTGCTGCCCAGACACATCGCACAGATAAGCCAAAATACCCAACGCTTGAATTTCTCCGTCGAGATCATCAAGTTCCTGATAAAGTCGCAATGCCTCCAGCATATATTCTTCTGCAATTTCCCCATGTTGAAGTACGCTGTAAATACCACCTATATTCCTAAAAATACGTGCCTTCAAATCGTTTCCTTCATCAGACAATAACGCCTTTGCCTCCTCTAAAAGTTCCAGTGCTCTATTGTGCTCACCACAACCGCGCAACACATCTGCATAATCGCACAAAAAGTTGATAGCGTCCGCTTGTGATTCAAAATCGTCATTCGTTGTCCAGTTTCGCACAGCCTCAAACCGTCTCAATGCCTGGCGAAAAGCGTGTTTTTTTAATGCTTTTTTACCCGCCAGACACATATATTTTACAGCCTTATTTTGTTCCTCTGCCGCCGCAAAATGATCCGCCAATTCTTCTGTCAATTCTTCGACCTGTTCCGTCTCTTCCAGAGCATTGCCAATTTCTCGATGTAACAGACGCCGCCGCACA
>JAPPAB010000164.1 GCA_026705765.1 Gemmatimonadota bacterium | reverse complement strand
CCTCCTCACGCCAGGTGATGGGGTGGCCGTAGCCCTGTCCGGAGGTCCTGACTCCGTCACCTTATTCGATCTGCTCCACCGCCTCAAAGCAAAATGGGACCTAACACTTTATATCGCGCATCTCAATCATCAACTTCGACCCAATGCCGAAAGCGATGCCGCGTTTGTCAAACAGATCGCCCGAAACTATCCCGTCTATATCGGAAAGGAAGATGTCCTGCAGCGAGCAAAAAATAAAAAACAATCTCTCGAAGAAGCAGCGCGCGATGCGCGACGGACATTTCTCAACACCGTAAAACAGAAAACAGGCGCAAATCGGATCGCGCTTGGCCATACAAAAAGCGATCAGGCAGAGACCGTTCTGTTCCGACTTGTTCGAGGTTCAGGACTCACCGGATTGGGAGGCATGCGTCCAATTTCAGAAGCCTGCTGGATTCGTCCCTTGCTCTCAATTTCCAGATCGGAAATTGAATCTTATGTACACACCCGCAATTTGCAGGTGCTGCACGATGAAACAAATAGCGATCCAAAATTTCTGCGCAATCGCATTCGCACAGACCTGATACCCCACCTGCAAAAGGCGTATAATCCCCAAATCGAAGACCTCCTTTCGCGTTCGGCAAACCTGCTGCAGAATGACGATGCACACCTCGAAAACATTGCGGAACAGGCACTTTCAGAAATCCTCCTGTACCGCGACAGTCGAAAATTTATCCTTGATGTTAAGCGGTTTTTCGGTTATCATATATCACTTCGGCGCCGCTTGATTCGAAAGGTGCTCTTTGCCCTCCAGGCCAGTGCCGAAGCCGCGCGTTTCCAGGTTGTTGAACGCATTCTCAAAATTTCTTCCACTCCTGGAAACAGCATTCAAATAACGCCAGAAATCTCAGCTTATCGCGCGCATGAGACACTCATTATAACCCAACCCGCCCGAGCTTACTGCTTTTTGGTTGAACCCGATGTGCCGCTCGATATCAACGGCAAATTCTCAATAAACATATTAAACCGGGTCAACCATGAGCACCTGCGAACGGTGTACAACTGCCACAGCAGTTCAAAGACAGCGAAACACACCGTCTTTTTTGACCTGGACCAACTTCCCAACCAGGCGTTGTATCTCCGTTCACCCAGGCCGGGCGACTGGTTTCACCCTTTTGGCATGCAGGGGAAAAAAAAAGTCAGCAGATTGTTGGGCGACAGCAAAATACCCCGCCCACTGCGCGGTGAAATACCACTGCTGGTGAGCGGTGCGACCATTCTGTGGGTCGCCGGCCTTCGGCGTTCACAGATCGCACCTATCACACCAGATACCCGGCGCGTGCTCAAAGCAACCTATAGCAGCATGATCACACAATGCGAAAAGAGGCATTTATGACCGACCCCAAAGACAGGGACTCGAAACCGGATGAAGAAACACAGTCATCCGACGAGACACCTGATCGCGCTCCCACACAGCCTGAAGATGACGCGCCTGCAGAACAAAAAGAACGGCGCCCCAATTTATCAGTGCTCAATCGGGATAATGCTGATCGCAATGGGGCTTCGGAGAATGGCAAGCGGCCCTGGCGGCACATCTCTAAACCCCTGGCTTTTTGGATATTTTTTGTCCTGGTTGCCATCTTTGCATCCAAATTTTTTGGCAGTGACCCCTCCAGCGATGTCGTACTCAGCTACAAAGAGTACAAAATGCTCCTCGAAGAGGGAAAAATCCAGAGCGCGATTATTATTGAAAACGAATTTCACGGCCGTCTCGTGGCAGAAGAGCTTACCCCACCGGGGCGAAGACAACAGCACACCTTTCGCGAGTTTGTCGTTGACCTTGGCGTCGTAGATGCCAAGACCATCGAAGAATGGCTCAAATACGGCGTTGACTTTCGTTTCCAAAAACCCTCCAACTGGCTCAACATATTTTTTAATTTTTTGCCCTGGATCCTGTTCATAGGGCTTTGGCTTTTCATTTTGCGCCAGATGCAAGGAGGTCCCAAAGGCGCATTCAGCTTTGGAAAAAGCAAGGCGAAGCTCGTCTCTGAAGACAAAGCCAAAATCACATTCAAAGACGTTGCAGGCGCCGAAGAAGCCAAACAAGAGCTACAGGAAATTATCGAATTCCTTAAGGATCCGCGCAAATTTCAACGTCTGGGCGGGCGCATCCCCAAAGGCGTACTCCTTGTTGGCCCCCCGGGCACGGGAAAAACGCATATGGCTCGCGCTGTCGCAGGCGAAGCGGATGTCCCATTCTTTTTAATGAGCGGCTCAGATTTTGTCGAAATGTTTGTCGGCGTTGGTGCCTCGCGCGTGCGCGATCTCTTTGAACAGGGAAAAAATCACGCCCCGTGCATCATCTTTATCGACGAAATAGATGCTGTGGGACGGCACCGCGGCGCGGGTATTGGAGGCGGTCACGACGAACGCGAGCAAACCCTCAATCAACTCCTGGTTGAAATGGATGGTTTTGAATCCAAAGAGGGCCTCATCCTCATCGCAGCTACCAACCGTCCCGACGTACTCGATCCCGCTCTGTTGCGCCCCGGGCGCTTCGACCGTCAGGTCGTGGTGGATCGTCCCGACATCAGGGGACGCGAAGGCATTTTGAAAGTCCACACCCGCAACACGCCCCTCTCCGACGACGTCAACTTACAGGTGCTGGCTCGCGGAACGCCCGGACTGGCAGGCGCAGACCTCGCCAATCTGGTCAACGAAGCCGCTCTGATGGCTTCCAGAAATAATCGAGACCGCGTAACCATGAACGATTTTGAAGATGCCAAAGACAAAGTCATGATGGGTGCAGAGCGACGCAGCCTTGTCATTACCGACAAAGAAAAACGCCTCACGTCCTATCACGAAATTGGTCACGCGCTGGTTGCCAAACTCATCCCGGAAAGCGATCCCCTACACAAAGTGACCATCATTCCTCGTGGGCGTGCCCTCGGTGTCACACACACCCTGCCCATCGACGAACGCCACACCTATCCCCAGAGTTATTGTGAAGCAGTTCTCGCTTACGCATTGGGGGGAAGAATTGCCGAAAAACTCGTTTTTGGCGAAATCACAACAGGCGGACAGCAAGACTACCGCATGGCCACCAATCTCGCCCGGCAGATGGTTTGCGATTGGGGCATGAGTCCAAAACTCGGTCCCATTGCTTATGGGCAGCAAAACGACGAAATATTCCTCGGCCGCGAAATGGCACAACGTCGAGACCACAGCGACAGAGTAGCCGAAATGATCGACGAGGAAATCAAAAACTTCGTACTCAAAGCCGAGTCCCGCGCCGAACAATTGCTCAGTGACAACATCGACAAAGTCCACATCCTTGCCGAGGCGCTGCTCGAATTTGAAACCCTCGACGATGTACAGCTCGACCAATTATTAGAAGGCAAAACACTCGAAAAACCAGTCGAGCCTGCAAAACAGCCAGAAGAATCGAAAGAAGAACGGGAAGACCAGACATCGGAGAAACACACCCCAGAAGAAGAAAAACAGCCATCGGATGACTAAAAAGAGAGATGGCGGTTGCCATCTCTTTTTTTTTCGCCTTACCCCATGAAAAACACACGCCCTATTTATCGGCTTTCATGCTGCGGCACACCCTTCCAATTGGGCCATCGAACACTCGTAATGGGCGTTCTCAATGTCACGCCAGACTCGTTCTCAGATGGCGGCCTTTATCTTCAACCGCGCAAAGCGATTGAGCGGGCACTGGCACTGGTTGAAGCCGGTGCCGACCTGATCGATATAGGGGGTGAATCATCCCGTCCAGCCGGGCCTTATGGCAAGGGGGCGCCTGTCGTCTCTCTAAAAGAAGAGCTGGAACGCACCATTCCCATTATTGAGGCCATTGCCCCGCAACTCGACGTACCCATCTCCATAGACACGACCAAAGCCGAGGTCGCCCGACAGGCCATAGACAACGGCGCAACCATTGTCAACGACATCAGCGCCCTGCGTTTTGATGCCAGCATGATACACCTGATCGCAGAAACGGGAGCCGCTGTTGTCCTTATGCACATGCAGGGAACGCCCTCAACCATGCAGCAGAACCCGCTGTACGACGATGTTGTATCCGATATTCTCGCCTTTTTAAGCGCACAAATCAACAGCGCAGAGGTAATGGGTATTTCCCGATCCCAGATAGTGATTGATCCCGGGCTGGGATTCGGCAAAAAATACGCGCATAACATCGAAATACTCGCCCGACTATCCGAATTCCACACGCTGGGATACCCCCTTCTCATAGGTGCATCTCGCAAGCAATTTACCGCGCCCCAAAGCCGCCCTCAGGAGCGCCTGCCGGGTAGCATTTCTGCAATCACATTGGGCGCAGTTGCAGGAACTCACATTGTAAGGGTTCACGATGTCGCAGAAACGGTCCAGGCATTGGCACTATCGGACAGCATTTCCCGTATTGATTTGTGAAACGCCTTGACATCACATGGCAAAACCCTGTAGATTTTCATAAATAATATCTCGACCTAATTTCACGCTCCCAAATGTCGATGGACTATATATCTCTTCGCCGATGGCTGTGTATCATCGGCCTTCTGTTCTTTTTTTTCGCGCTCCCCAGAGCCTATTCCCGGTCTATTACACTCGAAGAGAGTTTGCAGCACGCGCTATCGCACAATGAAGACCTGCTAATAGCGCGCGAAGATCTGAAAAAATCGCGCCAACGGGTTCGCCATGCAGTAGCCGATGTTCTCCCCCAACTCGATATCACCATGCAGTACACGCGCAACTGGTTGCTGCCCACCTTTTTCTTTGAAACACCGGTAGGCCAACAGCAATTTACCGTAGGCGCACACAACAATCTCATCGGCACGGTTGGCATTCGACAATCCATTTGGGGTGGGGGCAAATCCTTTTCAGCTATGCGCGCCGCGCGTCTGTTCCGACAATTCTCAGAAGAAAAAGTGCGCGCTGCAAAGCAGCAATTACACACCCGGGTCGAAACGGCTTTTTACGACCTGCTATTGGCTGGAGAACTCACGCGCGTCAGCAAATCTTCTGTGGCGCGCGCACGCGCAAATTTCGAGCGCGTCGAAAAACTGCGCGAGGCAGGGCGCGTATCAGACTATGACTTACTGCGCGCACAGGTGCAGGTCGCCGAATTGCTAACAGACTCCATACGCACGGAAAATGCGCGTGTATTGGCAGATCTCGCGTTCAAAAACCAGATCGGCATTGCCCCCAACGAATCCATTATACTTCGTGGGACTTTCCGCGAAAAATCCCACCTTTTATCTGCCAACACAGAGACAGAACTAATTGACCTCTCAATGCAAAAGCATCCCATTATACGTCAGTACTCCCTCGAGGTCGCAATGCTCCAGCACGCAGAGACCATTGCCCAATCAGAATCCCGCCCAACCATAGATTTGATTATCAACGGCCAGTGGCAGGCGCAAAAAAACGAATTTGATTTTGTAAAAGACGATTTTCATCAGAGCTGGTTTTCGGGCATCGCCATCAACATTCCCATTTTTGACGGCTTTCGCACAAATGCACAGGTTGCGCAGGCCCGCACAGACACGAGGCAAGCAGAACTCGTACAAAAACAAACCGAGCGCGACATGCGTTTCAACATCCTGCAAGCGTGGCGCTCTTTTCTCGAAGTTCGCGCCAGAAAAAGCGCGCAAATACAGGCTGCTGATCTCGCCCGTCGAGGGCTGCAAATCGCGGAATCGCGTTACGAAAATGGCGTTGGCACCCAAATCGAAGTCATCGATGGACAACTCACTTTACAACGCGCCGAAGCCGAACTCGCGCGTGCAAAACGGGACCTTGCAGTCGCCCTCGTGCATTTAGAACTCAGTGCGGGCATTTTGGGTGAGGAGAATAAACCATGAGCTTGTACAGGCTTTTGATACCCAGTCTTTTAATCGCGATCAATCTGGGCTGTGGCGACGAATCTTCGGCACAAAAAGAAATGCCATTAGAGCGCACCACCAATGTATCTACATTTGCGCTCAAACCCGATTCCCTCGTCCAATACAGCAGGCTATCTGCCACGGTAAAAGCCTGGCGCGATGTGATCGTTAATGCGCTCGAATCAGGTGAGGTCACCGGCACGTACAAAGATGTGGGCGATTACGTCAAAAGCGGGGAGGCTCTCGCACAACTCAACATGGAACTTCTGCAAGCCGCATTGATCGAAGCCGAGGCCAACCTCAAATTTCAAGCCTACAATTACGAGCGCAGCAAACAACTTTTCTCGGAAGGATCCATCTCCGAACAGGCGTATTTTGCCACAGAATACGACCTACAAAAAGCCAAATCAACGGCACAGACCTTAAAACATCGGCTCTCTTATGGGCGGATACAAGCGCCTTTTTCGGGCCATATCGCAAAGCGGCATGTCTCACAGGGGCAACATATCGCGCAGGGTGACGCAACATATCGCATCGTTCAAACCGACAGCCTGCGCGTTGCGGCCTGGGTAGCCGAGAGCGAAATCATCGACTTTGCCAAAGGCAGTCTCGTCACCCTCGTCCTCGATGCCCTGCCAAACCAGATTTATGAGGGCACAATCGCCCATGTTGGCCCGGCAGCAGATACAGACCAGCGGGTTTTTCCCATTGAGATCCACCTGCCCAATCCAACAGGGCATATTCGCCCCGGCATGATCGGCACGCTGAAAGCCATGCGTCGCATTCACCAGCACGTCGTCGTCATTCCCCGCGAAGCCATTATCGAACGCGAAACCGGGCCCGTGGCCTTTGTCGTGAAAGACAACATGGCCCTTTTACGTCCGCTCAGTCTGGGGCCATCAGAAGCCGACCGCGTCGTCGTCCAAAAGGGGCTTTCCTTTGGCGAACAGATCGTCGTCAAAGGTGGGCGAGACCTCATTGATGGCGACCGCGTGGCAATAAAATATGCGGAACCCCTTCCATGACCATCACTGCATACGCGCTCAAACATCGCATCACCGTTTATGTCTTTGTCGGCATCCTGATCATATCGGGTATCTCGGCTTATCTGTCGCTTCCCCGCGAAGCCGCGCCAGATATTACCATACCCCTTATCATCGTCAGCACACCCTATATCGGCGCCTCGCCTCAAGATGTTGAAAACCTCATCACCCGACCCCTGGAAAAAGAACTTCAATCCATTGAAAACGTCAAAGTAATCCGCTCGAGTTCGGTCGAAGGTGCTTCGTCAATCACAGTCGAGTTTAATCCCAATACCGACATTGACAATGCCCTTCAGCGCGTCAAAGACAAGGTCGATCTGGCCAAGGCAGAATTACCCGATGATGCAGAAGACCCCGTGGTCCTCGAAGTCAACTTTTCCAATATCCCCATGATGATCGTCGCATTGTCGGCCGACTATGGGCTTATTCGGCTCAAAGAAATTGCCGAAGACTTCGCCGATCATATCGAAACTATCCCTGGCATCCTCGAAGTACGCGTGGTGGGTGGTCTCGAACACGAAGTCAAAGTCGATGTCGATCCCGACCGCCTCGTCGCCTACAAACTCGCCATCCAGGACGTAATCGAAGCGATTCAACGCGAAAATTTAACCCTTCCCGGCGGCAGCGTGGATATGGGCGCATACAAATACGCCGTGCGCGTGCCTGGCGAGCTTGAAACCGTTCCTCAAATTGGCGACCTCCTCATCAAAGCGTCGCAGGGCCGCCCGGTCTATATTCGCGATGTCGCCGATGTCGTATATGGGTTTAAGGACCGCACAAATTACGCCCGCCTCAACCACAAACCCAGTGTGAGCCTCGAAATTGTCAAACGCAGCGGTGAAAATCTAATTGCCATTGCCGATCAGATTAAAATCGCGCTCGACGAATTGAAACCCACCCTTCCCGCAGGCACACAAATCACCATCTTGGGCGACCAGTCCGAAGACATTCGCCTGATGGTCAAAGACCTCGAAAACAATATCATATCTGGCCTCATCCTCGTCATTCTGGTACTCCTCTTCTTCCTGGGCCTCCGCAATGCCTTTTTTGTCGGTATCGCCATTCCCCTCTCTATGCTCATTGCCTTTGTCATTATCTCCATCATGGGCATCACGCTCAATATGATCGTTTTATTTAGCCTGATCCTCGCACTCGGCATGCTCGTCGATAACGCCATCGTCATTGTCGAAAATATCTATCGCCATCGGCAAGAAGGCCAATCGCCCATACAGGGAGCGTTGGAAGGCACGGGAGAAGTTGCATGGCCTGTGATCACTTCAACACTGACGACATTATGTGCTTTTGCACCCATGATTGTCTGGCCAGCATTAAGGGCAAATATTTCATAAATTCGCCCAAAAAG
>JAPPAB010000163.1 GCA_026705765.1 Gemmatimonadota bacterium | reverse complement strand
GTGTTACCTATGACTATGAATCGAAATCTACCTACTCAGTGACAGTGGATGCAAGCGATGGCAATGGAGGCAGTGCCAGCAAGAGTGTGACCATCACTCTCAATGATGTGAATGAACCGCCTTCTTCAGCACCATCGAATGTGCGTGTTACGTCAGGTGATGGTCAGTTGACAGTTGAGTGGGATGCCGTATCGAATGAGTCTGGGAAGCCGCCTGTGAGTGGGTATCATGTGGAGCGTCGCACAGGTACGAGTGGTTCGTGGGGAAATGGGCATACTATAAGTGGTCGTCGCCCCTCCACAAGTGCAACCTTGAGTGGTCTAAAAAATGGTCAGGAGTATCAAGTTCGTGTTCGCGCACGAAACGCTGAAGGTGAAAGTGGCTGGTCTTCCGCGGTTTCCGGCACGCCGATGCCTACCCCATCAGGGCTGACTGTCACTAATATCACTCTAACATCTGCGCGGGCAAGCTGGACAGCACCATCAGATATATCATCATTGATAAATGATTACGAGACAAGGGTGTATCAGGATACTACTCAGATCGGAAGAACGGTATATACCACACGAACATATCGAAGTATCGCGGGTCTCACCGAGGGAACGACATATCAGGTGCGTGTCAGAGCCAGAAACTCGGATGCTAATCCCAACACTTTTTCTGCGCAGATTACACAAGATTTTACAACGCTAGTTCCACCACCCCCTGGTGTACCTGACGTGGAGGACATCAGTTATGTCTTTGATCCAGATACCCTCTGGGATGAAATCGAGGTGAGTTGGAATGACGGGACAGGGATAGTCGAATTTTACGAGTTTGAATTTACCCCCCGACTATCAAGTGTCAGGAATCCAATAAGAATAAATAGACGTCCGGGTTATTTTTGGGGTGGCCCTCCTGGATCGGAGGGGTCAACAACAGGCTACCTCACGGGGGAGAAGACAGTGCATGAAAATACTAGTGTGGTATCTCTACTCGTCAATGGTACAACATATAGTATCAGAATGAGGGCAGGTAACGCAGGTGGTGTTTCAGGTTGGTCAGGAAGTTACACTGTGTATTGGGATATGGATGATGAATAACTGAATCCGACTAATTCATAAGATCTGAGAAAACAGCGTAAATATTGGACTTTTCAACTATTGCATGAAAACAGATATTTTGCTCTAAATTTTCTAACCGATTGTTCTGAATGAAATTACGGTAATTTTTGGCAAATTCATGATTTTTTCAGGCCAAGGACGCAAAGGAGGACTCCGTAAAACAGACTATCGCTGGGGACGATCTAAAAGAGTTGTTGAATGAACACGAACAACGAACCGAAAGACGTTTGACATCTCTTGATCAAAAAGTAGATCAGTTGATTTGGTTGTGTTCAAGATATGGACATTCACCACACGCGCCCTGTTTTTTGCACCCACAACCCTGGCAAATCCCCTGAAAGGCCCTGTAAGGCGTTCTATAGACAGTTTTTTCCCATCTCGGCCTAACAGTACATCACTCCGTCTATTCGAGCTTTTCTTCGGGATCGCCGTATTCGAGGGGATCGTCATCATCGGGAAATTCAAAAACATAGCCGCACGGGCATATCGGATGATCGGACTCGCGCGGGGTGTTGCATTCGGGACAGCGTTCAACGGGTTTGTAGAGGTATTTTGCCACTATGACAATGATGAGGACAGTGGCAAAAATAATGGTGTAGAACATCGAAAAAAATAACAGGCGGGAAGAATACCCGCCTGTTTTGTTGTGTGTTCAGGTTGTGCTCATATCGCCTTCTCTGGCAACGGCCCCGATCGGTTTTTCTCGAGCGTTGGTGATGAGTTGGTCTATGCGTTCCTGAAGGGTTTTAATGTCTTGCTCGAAATCGTCGAGTTCTTTGACGAGGTCATCGAAATCGAGCCTGATCGCATTCGCCTTCCTCAAACCCATTAGATTTCCTTTCTGATACGGGATGGCATCAGGGAGAGAAGGGGAGGGAGTCTGGGAAAGGGAATAGGAATATAGGACAAGCCGGGGCTGTCGTCAAGGGGGATTCGCCAACACCGCGTCGATTTGATCTCTGGAGGGGATCGCGGGTTGAGCACCAGCTTTACTAACGGTTAGAGCGCCTGCGGCGCATGCAAAGCGAATGGCGGTTTCAAGGGCTTGGTTTTCGCTTAAGGCGCAGGACAGCGCACCATTGAAGGCATCGCCAGCACCGGTGGTATCTATTGGTGTAGATTTAAAAGCGGGTATGTGCAAGGTTTGGTCTGGTGTCGCCAAAAATGCGCCCTGCGCTCCCAGAGTGATGATCGCGTTTTGAGCGCCTTTTTGGAGGAGTTTTTCGGCTGCTTTTGCGATATTTTTCGGGCTATTGGGAGGGATCCCCGTGAGGTGTTCGGTCTCAGTTTGATTGGGCGTAATGAGAAACAGGTGAGGCCAGATTTCTTCTGGCAGGTCTGCTGCCGGCGCTGGATTGAGTACGACGCGGGTCTTGTTTTTTGTCGATAAAGATGCGGCATGGACGACGGTTTCAAGCGGGATTTCGAGTTGAAGCAAGCATATTTCTGCATTCTCATAGACCTGATTCTGGATTTGATCGGGTGACAGGGCCGCATTTGCGCCTGAAGCGACCGCAATGCTGTTTTCACCACGATCATCCACGAGGATAAAAGCAACGCCTGAAGGCAGATGGGGATCGGATACAATCCATTGGGTGTCGATCATCTCGCGTTGAAAGGCCGATAGAGCTTGCGCACCAAAATCATCACACCCCAGGCGCGCTATAAATGTGACCTGCGCCCCTGCGCGGGCTGCGGCAACGGCCTGGTTGGCGCCTTTGCCGCCTGCAGCGGTAAAGAACGCGCCGCCGAGTACTGTTTCACCCGGCGAGGGCAACTTGTTGGCGCGAATAACCAGATCGGTATTGGAACTGCCGATGACGAGGACGTGAGGCATAGAGAACCTATTGGCTTTTTGTTCAGGCACTTACAACATTCATGCGAAAATCTCTTGTGTAAGTCAAGAGGTTGGGATTATATGTTTTTTATCAAGTCGGTATTCTTGACTTGACAGATGGGTTTGCTTATTTTCTGAAAGTCTTATACTTTTTGGGAGTTTGAAATCAAGCGCGAAAAAAACGCGCCCTTTTTTGTTCTATAAACTGGGGAACATTACAGAATCTGCATCGTTTATCAGACAGGGTGGTATGTCAATAGTTCTTTAGGATCATGCAGATTGGCGGATTATGAGACGATTTTTACATATCTGTTGTGCGTGTCTGATCGCGTTGAGTGTGGGGTGTGCACAGAAAAAATACAGGCGATTGAGTCCAGAGGTTTATTACAAAGACGCGCAAGATGCACTGACAAATAAGAAGTGCTACGACGCCGAGTTATTGTTTAGAAATATGCTATCGGATTTTCCCGGGTCTCATTTGTCAGATGAGGCGCAATTTGGGTTGGGCAAAGCTTATCAGTGTCAAAAAGATTATGTGACGGCTATTTTTGAATACGAACGCCTGCTCAATGAATATCCCGTGAGTCCCTATGCCGCCGAAGCTCGATTCCAGATTGGCGAGTGTTATTATCAGGATGCGCGCGATATTCACCACGATCAGGATGAAACGCACAAGGCAATTCGAGAATTTGCGCGGTTTATCGAAGATTATCCACAAAGCGATCTCGTCTCTCTGGCAGAGAATAGAATTAACGCCTTGCGCAATCAACTGGCCCGCAAGGACATCATGATTGCATACGATTATATCCTGTGGAAATATTATTCCTCGGCCAAGCTCTACGCTGAAGGCATATTGAGGGAATATCCCAACACAGAGGCTGCTTTAGAGGCGCGTTTTATCATTGCACAGGTCAATTTTAGGACTGGAGCGCTCGACGAGGCGCTCAATGATCTTACATTGTTGATAGGGCGGGATTTGCCCGAGAAGTTGAAGAAAAAAGTCATTGAAGATATGGAAAAAATAAAGAAAGCGCAGTCCAACTGAAAAACCTTAGAATGGCAAAGTGCGTTGGCATCTTCGGGGGGACATTTGATCCCATTCACATCGGGCATTTAATTATCGGGCAGGAAATTATGCTCCAATGCGCGCTCGATCGGGTTGTGTTTATGCCGTCGGGCGACCCGCCGCTCAAACACACGATGACTTCGGGTGAAGATCGCGCGAGGATGGTCAGTCTGGCCGTGCGCGATTATCCGGGATTCGAACTGAGCCGATTCGAGTTGTCGCGCCCCGGGAAATCTTATACGATTGATACCTTGCGTCATTTGCGCAGGAATATGGGTGAGGACACAGATATATTTTTGATCATTGGTGCCGATAATGCCGTTGAAATGGGCGACTGGTTTAATCCCGAAGGCGTATTGGATATGGCTCATGTACTCGTGGCTGAACGGCCGGGTTTTGAGCGAGAGCGCGTTGATCCCACTTTCAAGTCCAAGATGCAGTTTGTTGAAACACCTCTGCTGGATATTTCGTCAACGGCGATTAGAGAACGCGTACGCACCGGAAGGCCAATTTCTTTTTTTGTTCCCGACGCTGTCGCAGATTATATTAGAACTCACGGTTTATATCTTCAGAAGTAGAGGGATAGAGACTCGCGACTTTTAACAGGTTCTGTTATGAGTGACGAAAAACAAGAAGCCGAATGCCCCAGGCTCGGGGGAATGCCCGAAGCGCGGATTCAGCGTTATTTCTGTGTGGATGATGACAAGTGTCGCGCGTTGGCACGTGTATCAGAAGATGCCAAAATCCTTTCAAAAGAAGCCAAAGAAATTGTTGTAAGAGGTGAGGTCATTAAGGGGTGGATTGTGGAATTGGAGGTCCCCGCTACCGATGGTGTAGTTCGCATGGACCTTGTGGCAAAGCCGTGATAATTACGAGCAAATTATATTATGGCCCATTCTGATGATTTACATAAGACTAAGGTGACGATCTTTGGCTCTGACTATGTACTCAGCAGTGAGGAGTCGGGGGAATATACCTCTAAAATTTCAAATTTTGTCGATGAAAAAATGAACCTGATTGCCGCGATCGAAAATACAGGTGATACCGCTCGGATTGCGCTTATGGCTGCATTTGATATTGCCAATCAAATTGTGCATCGTCGCACTCGGCATCGAGAAGATCGCATTCGCATAGATGATGCTCTCAGGCGTTTGGAGCAGCATATAGATGGCGCAAAAAAGTGAGAAAAACCCTCTCCTTCTCACCTCGTAAACCAATACTTAAAAATTGTAAATAAAATTTTCCACCCTGCCTTAAGAGTACCTTTTAACGTGCCAGTAATTTTGGAAACGCCGATGCGTTTTCTATAACTTACTGGCACTTCTTGTATTTTTAACGCCTTTTTGGCTGCTTTGACCTGCATTTCTACTGTCCATCCAAAGGTTTTATCTTGCATATTTAAGTCCCTGAGTGCCCAATAGCGAATTGCCCGGAAGGGTCCCAGATCCGTGTAGGATACGCCAAAGAGGATTTTGATGAGGCTGGTGGCCAGACGGTTGCCGAAACGCGCCTGAATCATCAGCGCACCGGGTTCACTATTGCCCAAAACGCGAGAGCCAATCACGAGATCGGCTCGGTTTTCCAGGATGGGTGCAATCAGGTCTGGCATTTCGTTGGGGTGATCGCTGTAGTCACCATCGAGAAAGACGACGATGTCCGGATTATTGGTTGCTGCTATGCCCGCGAGGCAGGCAGAACCATATCCACGGCGATTTTCTCGAACAATGCGTGCGCCCATTGCTGCGGCTAATTTTGCAGTTTGGTCGGTTGACCCATTATCGACGACGATGATTTCGGTGGGCAAATGACAGGGAATATCGCCAATTACCTTTTCTATGGCATCTTGCTCGTTAAAAACTGGAATAATGACTGAGATGCGTGGGGGGGCGGACATAGGCTATGTTCTCCTCTGTGTATTTTGACTATATCCAAGATAAAGAGATATTCTGAACTTGTCAGATATTAAAAATGTGGAGATCGCGTCAGTCGGCTTTTCTCTTGACCTTGTTTTGGCTTTATCGTAAGTTTTTGTCAATTCAGGAATACTTCTAAGTTATTGAAATAGTGCATTGTCTGGCAATCAATTACTGGAATCGAAATGGATGTTATAAGAGGGGCACAGGTCGAGGGTCGGCGCAGTGTTGAACGCGTCGATACCGGTTTGCAAATCCGTTTGGTACATCCCGATGGGATTGGAGATGCAATTGGGTTGCAGCGCGGCGATGTCGTAGAAACCATCAATGGACACCCCGTGCGCGATCCCATTGATTACCGTTTTTACATGGGCGAAGAAGACGTGTCGGCCACAGTGCGGCGAGGCGAGGATCGATTTTTATTTGAAATTGAAAAAGATATTGAAGACGATTTGGGCGTGGATTTTGAAGATATGCCCATTCTCAAGTGTGATAACAAGTGTGTTTTTTGCTTTTTGCATCAAATGCCCAAAGGTCTGCGCAAGACCCTGTATTACCAGGATGACGACTATCGCTTGTCTTTTTTACACGGGGCTTATGTCACACTGACAAACCTGTCTGAGGATGAATTTCAGCGCATTATTGACCAGAAATTGAGCCCAATGTACATCTCGGTTCACGCCACGGATCCCAAATTGCGAGCGGAATTGCTCGGTCGCGGGCGGGCAACACCTGTTTTGGATCGGATTGATATTCTGGGCAAACATGGGATTCAGATGCACGCACAAGTGGTCTTGTGCCCGGGTATTAATGATGGTCGGGCACTCAAACAGACGGTTTTTGATCTTGCAGCGCGGCATCCGCGCGTTGAATCCCTGGGTGTTGTGCCACTGGGATTGACTAAATTTCGCAAAAATCTTCCCAGGTTGAATCCCGTAACACACACCGATGCTGCTATGGCAATCCGCGAGATAACAGCATGGCAGGATATGTTTAAAAAACGCCTGGGCACGCGCTTTGTATATTTGGGCGATGAAATGTATTTGTTGACGGGCCAGTCTGTGCCGCTGCGGTCTGAATACGATGGATTTCCGCTTGTCGAAAACGGAATCGGCATGGTTCGCCGCTTTATAGATGGATTTGAGAATCGGATTGAAGAACTCGATAATTTGGCATTGCCACCGCAGCGCTTTGTACTCGTAACGGGTATGCTGGGGATGCATTTTTTGGATACAATGGTCAAACGTTTGAACCAAATCTCGTGGATTGATGCCCGTGTTGTACCTGTGGTCAATCACTTTCTTGGAGAAGGAATAACAGTTTCTGGATTGCTGTCGGGCAACGATATTGGTCGCGCACTTATAGATGCCCGTATCAGAAGCGATGAGACTGTTCTTTTACCTCCCAACTGCCTGAATCACAATGGATTATTTTTAGATGATTTATTGCTCAAAGACCTGGAGCAAAAGGTGGGGTGTCGGGCTGTTGTGGGCACTTACGATATGGTGGAGACCATTCAAAATGCCGTCGGTGGTGTATCTGCTTTTGTGGGTGCAGGCAGTGAGGTTGTGGCGCATCCGTATATTTCGTCACATCAGATGGAGAATTAGGCAATGGGCGTCGTGGCAATTGTGGGGCGGCCAAATGTCGGGAAGTCAACACTCTTTAACCGGCTGATTGGCGAGCGCAAAGCTGTAGTGGATGACTTTCCCGGTGTCACGCGCGATCGCAACTATGCACAGTGTACCTGGAATGGCAGAACTTTCACGCTGGTGGATACGGGTGGATATGTACCCAATTCTGACGAGATAATCGCCGATCTGGTTTCCCGACAAGTCGAACTTGCTCTGGGGGAGGCAGACCTGTTGCTTTTTGTGGTTGATGCACAGACTGGACCTACGGATTACGACGCAATTATGGCGCGCAAGATCCGCGATTCGGGAGCGTCTTATCGGCTGATTGTCAACAAAGTCGATAGAGATGAGAACGAGGCCGATGGCACGGCCTTTTACGGTCTTGCCTTGGGCGATCCACTATGTGTTTCTGCTATCAATGGACGGCAATCGGGCGACTTGCTGGATGAAATCCTCGCATGCTTGCCAGAAGATGAAGGAGATTCGGAAGAGGACTTACCCCCTCGCATTGCGGTATTGGGCCGCCCAAACATGGGCAAATCCACCTTTGTGAATCGCCTGATGGGGCGAGAACGGGTGGTGGTGAGCGAGATTCCCGGAACGACGCGCGATGCGATTGACCTCTCGCTGGAACGCGACGGACAGCCATTTATTCTGGTTGATACGGCGGGTTTGAGACGGCGGACGCGCATCAAAGAGCAAGTCGATTTTTACAGTTCGCTGCGCACCGTGGAAAGCCTTGAGCGATGCGATGTGGCGATTGTGCTGGTCGATGCAGTAGAAGGATGTACTGTACAGGATGTCAAAATCTCAGAACGCGCTGTCGCGCTGGGCAAAGGGCTGATCGTGGGCATCAACAAATGGGACCTGATTGAAAAAGACGGTCACACAGCCGACAAAATAGCCCAACAAATTCGCGCGCGCTTTGTACATCTC
The DNA here is from genome assembly GCA_026705765.1 of Gemmatimonadota bacterium. Lineage (NCBI taxonomy): Bacteria > Pseudomonadati > Gemmatimonadota > Gemmatimonadota bacterium. The sequence continues at coordinate 30,554 of JAPPAB010000163.1, read as the reverse complement.
GAAAACTATCCCATTGTTTTTCTCTCGGCACTTACGGGACAACGTGCGTGGCGCATTATCGATCTGGCTCTGGATGTGGCACTAAAACGCCGCCATCGCATTCCAACGGGTGAATTGAACGACTTTTTGACGCATCTCAATGCAACAACTGCTCCGCCAACAAAAAATGGAAGGGTCTTTCGCATGTCTTTCTGCGTTATGCCGCGCAGTGCACCGCCAACCATTCTTTTTTTTACCAGGCGGCCCGGGGATGTTCCCGTACACTATCGTCGGTTTTTAGAGCGCAGGCTCAGACAGGCGTTCGACTTTTACGGAACACCCATTCGCATCATATTTAAAAAGAAGTGATATCTATGCGTCCAGGCGGTATAAAAAAGCTCTATTATTCGATCCGCGAAGTATCGGAACTCACTGGCGTAGAATCCCATGTTCTGAGATTTTGGGAGAAGGAATTTTCTCAACTGAATCCCAGACGCGGCCGGTCGGGCAATCGCACGTACACAGAGCGAAATATCAAGGTTATTTTGGCAATTAAGGACTTGCTCTACGCCCAGAAATACACGATTCAAGGAGCGGTTGAAAGGCTGAAGATAGACCGCAGTTTATGGGAAAATCAGAGTATTGAAGACGCGACGGCTAATATTGAAAATCCACTGGTTGAATTACGGCGCATGTTGCTCGAACTCAAGCAACTTATAGAAGGGGAAGAGGCGTCGGTCGCCGGGAAATAAAACTTGCATTATGCTATATAGTTTCTTATATTTAAATTCTGATTATAGAGTGGGCTTCTGCCCACTCTTTTGAGTATATGGGGTATAGTTTAGAAACACCAACCCCGATTGAGGTACAGAGACGCGCACAGCCTGGATATCCATACGCCACAACGCGCGATAAAACGGCATTTTTGAGTTATTCAATGCTTATTGAAGACACCCTGACCCATCTGATTCTTCCGCTTCTCAATCGTCGGGATGTCGAGTTGGTTGAGTTGGCTGTCTCTGGCGATCACAGACGAAAAACCTTACGCATCTTTGTCGATCGTCCCGATGGTATTACAGTTGACGAATGTGCTGCACTCAGTCGGGATATTGCAGATATATTGGATACGCGAGATCCGATTGATGGCAGATATCTGCTCGAAGTATCATCTCCGGGTTTGACGCGTCCCTTGAAGACGGACCGCGATTTTGAGCGGGTGGTTGGCAAAGCACTGCGCCTTGTTGTAGATGGCCTCGGTGTTGCGGTTGGAACGCTATTACAGGTCCAATCCGACTATCTCGATGTCGAGTTACAGGGTGAACGAACCACTATTGAACGCGCAAAAATTCAGAAAGCCACTGTGCATTTTGAGTTGTAATTGGTCGAGGAGGAACCTCACTTGAATTACGAAGTTCTCGAAGCGTTAAGGCAAATTGCCCAGGAAAAAAATGTCAACCGCGATCTGGTTATCGAAACCCTTGAAATGGGGCTAATCTCTGCGGCAAAAAAGCGGTTTGGAACCGGGGATAATGTCGAGGTCAACTTCGATAACAACTCTGGTGAGATCATCGTTGAAGCGATCAAAGAAATCGTCGCCGATGACTCAGTCGAAGACCCGGGAAACCAAATTGGCGTTACACAGGCGCGCAAAGCAGATACCGATGCAAAGGTGGGTGGAGAAGTGAGACTCCGCCTCAACTTTGCCGATTTTGGGCGCAATGCGATTCAAACGACAAGGCAGGTACTCGTCCAGAGAGTCAGAGAAGCCGAGCGCGAGAAAATCTACGAAGATTATCAGGGGCGTGTTGGAGAAATTATTTCGGGAACTGTGCAGCAAATTAGTCGGGGCGACATTCTCGTCAACCTGGGGCGAACAGAAGCTGTTATTCCGCTTAAGGAGCAAATCAGAAAAGAACGCTATCGGCAAGGGGACCCCATTCGCGCCTATTTGCACGATGTTTTGCGTACAGCCAAAGGTCCCCAGGTGGTATTGAGCCGTACACATCCCGCATTTCTCGAAAAGCTCTTCCAGCTTGAGGTTCCCGAAATTTATGAAGGTGTTATAGAAATAAAAGCCGTTTCTCGCGAACCGGGTGTGCGGGCCAAAATAGCTGTTTACTCCAATGATGCGCGTATTGATCCCGTAGGGGCTTGCGTGGGTATGAAAGGCTCGCGCGTACAGGCCGTGGTGCGTGAATTGAGTAGCGAACGCATAGATATTGTGCCCTGGAGTGAAGATGAAGCGATCTTTTTGTCACGTGCGTTGAACCCTGCCACAGTTCGCCGCGTGGTGATTGACCGGCGTGAAAAACGCATGTCGGCTATAGTCGATGATGATCAGCTTTCTCTGGCTATTGGAAAAGAGGGTCAGAATGCGCGTTTGGCATCACAGTTGACAGGTTGGCACGTCGATATTATGACGGAAACCCGTTATGACGAAATACAAGCCGAACGTCTGGCGACGACGGTGCCATTGGTCGAAGTACCCGGCACGGGTCAAGTGACGCGAAATCGCCTGGAGGCCTCGGGTATTTTGTCTGCCAATGACATCGTCCGAGTACCTTTGAATACGTTGCTCAATGTGCCTGGTATCGGCGAGACGACAGCTGAAAAATTGCGAGAGGTTGCGCAGGAAATGGTCGATGCAAAAGTGTCTGCTTACCGCGAAGAACAGGCGCGTTTGCAAGCAGAGGCAGAGAATATACATTCTACTGAAGACACATCTGAAAATGACGCATGATCGGGGGTGAGCCTATTGGCTAAGACAAAAGGCAAAACAGCGGAAAAGAAAAAACGAGTTTACGAGATTGCGCGAGAGTTCAATTTGTCGAGCGTTGCCATGGTGGAGCAGATTAGAAGCCTCGGCTTTGAAGTCAAAAATCACATGGCGGTCTGTACGACTGAAATGGTCGAGGCGGTACAGGAGAAGTTTGATTCAGAACGCCAGGCGACGCGGCGAAAACTCAGACGCAAAGATGATGAAAAAAAAGAAAGCAAAACTCGCGAGCAAAAACCTCGCGTGAGCCGGTTCCGTTCGGTTCAGTCTGATAAAAAAACCGAGACCAGCAGCGAGCGCAGGCAGCGTCCGCGTCGCAGAAGACGCCGGACTGATTATCCGACTGTTGTCGTAGAAGATGTCAGTCAGACGCCAGTGCAGCCAGAACCCGAGACAAAGGCACCAGAACCCAAAAAAGAAAAACCTGTAGTAAAGGATAAGACCAAGTCTGAAGAAAAGCCCGTACAGGAAAAGAGAAGCCGCACGAGGTCTCCGCGAAAACGCCGTCGTCGCCGTAAACGCCCTGTCATTGATGAGCGCGAAGTATCAGAAAATGTGCGTCGAACCCTGGCGCAAATGTCGAGTGGTGCTGCGCCATCACGGGTGCGCCGTCGCCGTCGTCAAGACAGTGAAGAGCCTGAAGAGGGGACCACAGATGGGCAAGTTCTCAAAGTCAATGAGTTTACAACCATTGGCGAACTCGCTTCTCAGATGGATGTGCGCCCCACAGAAGTCATCACACAATGTCTCAAATTGGGTATGGTGGTGACCATCAACCAGCGCCTCGATATGGACACCATCACGCTTGTTGCCGATGAATTTGGTTTCGGCGTTGAGGAACTCGAAGAATACGGCGAAGAGGTATTGGCAGAAGCAGAGATAGAAGCGCCTGGAGATAGTCTAAAACCAAGGCCTCCAGTAGTTACAATTATGGGGCATGTAGATCACGGCAAAACATCTCTTTTGGATTATATCCGAGAGACCAATGTAATGGAAGGTGAAGCTGGCGGCATTACGCAGCATATTGGTGCGTATCACGTTGAACTCGGTGATGGTCGTGAAATCTGTTTTCTCGATACCCCTGGGCACGAAGCTTTTACGGCCATGCGCGCCAGAGGTGCCAGCGTAACCGATGTCGTCGTTCTGGTCGTGGCGGCAGATGATAGTGTAATGCCGCAAACAGTAGAAGCCATCGATCATGCCAAAGCTGCCAATGTGCCTCTCGTCGTTGCAATTAACAAAATCGACTTGCCAACTTCCGATCCCGACAAAATCAAACGGGAGTTGACCGAGCACAATGTCATTGTAGAAGATTATGGCGGCAATGTTCAAGTCTGCGAAATTTCCGCCAAAACTGGACACAATATTGATGCTTTGCTCGAGTTACTGGCTCTTGAAACAGAAATGCTCGAACTTGTGGCCAGTCCCGATAAGCGTGCCAAAGGCACGATCGTAGAATCAAAACTCGACCGCGGACGAGGAAATGTGGCAACAGTGCTCGTGCAAGAAGGCAGGCTACAAGTCGGTGATCCATTTATTACGGGCATGTTCAGCGGGCGCGTCCGCGCAATGCTCGATGAGCGTGGTATATCCGTAACAACAGCAGGACCATCTCGTCCTGTTCAAGTTCTCGGTCTGGCCGGATTACCCCAGGCAGGGGATACTTTTCATGTGGTTGAAAATGAGCGCGAAGCCCGCGATATCAGTCAGAAACGGCAGCAACTCAGGCGCGAACAAGAATTTCATCGGGTACGTCGGGTATCATTGTCCGATATTCACAGCCAGATTGAGACGGGCAATATGGAGGAATTGCGTCTGATTATTAAAGGCGATGTCGATGGATCTGTCGAGGCCATGCAAGACGCATTATTGCAAATTGAACACGAAGAAGTGCATTTATCGGTGATTCACCGCGCTGTGGGTGCTATCTCCGAATCTGACATTTTGCTTGCATCAGCCTCCGATGCCATCATCATTGGATTTAATGTGCGTCCCGATGCAAATGCAAGAGAGGTTGCGGCACGAGAACGCGTTGATATTCGTTTGTATCGCGTAATTTACGAAATCGTCGAAGACATTCGCGCTGCCCTTTCTGGATTGTTGGCGCCCAAAATTGAAGAAAATGTACAGGGCGAAGCGCAGGTGCGCGAGCTTTTCCAGGTGCCAAGTGTTGGCACAATTGCCGGATGTCTTGTTTCTCAAGGGCTCATCCACCGCACGACGAATGCGCGCGTTTTGCGCGATGGCGTTATTGTTTACGAAGGCCGTATTGGATCTTTGCGGCGTTTTAAGGATGATGTTCGCGAAGTGCAAAACGGCTTTGAATGCGGCATTGGTATCGAAAATTTTAACGATGTCAAAGTCGGCGATGTTATTGAAACTTACGAACTCGTTGAAACTACTCGCACGATCTAATGACCATTGGTTTTTGTCATCTCGACCTGTATTTGCCCGAATGCGCCTCGCTGAAACAGAAACGCAGCGTGCTCAAGAGCATCACGACGCGTACGCGCAACAAATTCAATGTATCTGTTTCTGAACTGGGCGATAATGACCGCTGGCAAAGAGCGCAATTAGGTGTTGCAACAGTTGCCAACGACTCGCGGTATGCCAATCAGATACTGTCAAAGGTGGTCGATTTAATCGAGCGCGAGGATCGCCTCATCGTAGTAGATTATTCGTTGGAGTTGCTCTGATATGCCATCTTATCGGCCGGAAAGTGTGGGAAAAGCCATTCAGGTTGCCCTGAGTGAAATTTTGCACACAGAAACTCGTGACCCCGGTCTGTCCGAAGTCACGATTACGGCTGTCACGATGTCTCGTGATCTGCGCACAGCCAGAGTCTATGTCAGTGTGATGCGCGGATCCGGATCGCAACCACAGGTGCTTGAGCGTCTGATGAGGGCGATGTCTTTCTTGCGCCGTGCGCTCGCTCAGCGCGTTCAATTGCGACACGTGCCTGAGCTGGTTTTCGCCTGGGATGATTCCGTCACACAGGGGGCGAAAATCGAGGAATTGCTCAATAGTCTCGACACATAGGTGGTGCCAATAAACGGCTTCCTTGGCATAGATAAACCCGCTGGCTGGACCTCTCAAGATGTCGTCAGTTGGGTGCGTAAGCACTTCGGGATCAAAAAAGTAGGGCACACAGGCACCCTTGATCCCCAGGCAACGGGCGTTTTGCCACTTTGCCTGGGAGCCTATACGCGCCTGAGTTCCTATATTACGGATGGCAATAAACAATATCGCGCGGTTGTGCGTTTGGGCATGACGACCGATTCTCTCGATGCCGATGGTGCGGTTATCAGTAGATCGAGGGATGTTCCCGCCGATTATGCGCAAGTCGAGGCCGCTGTTGCCGAATTCAAAGGGGCAATTGCCCAGGTTCCGCCTATGTATTCGGCCATCCGCATAGGGGGGCACAGGCTTTATGACCTGGCCCGAAGAGGTGTTGAGGTTGAACGTCCTGCGCGTAATGTATCCGTACATAAGCTCGATATTGTGGTTTATGCCCCACCGCTCTTGCATCTGAACGTACATTGTTCTAAAGGCACTTATATCAGGTCGCTTGCAGATGATATTGGCAAACGGCTTGGATGTGGTGCCCATCTATCAACGCTTCGCAGAACCGCGGTGGGGAGTGTTGGATCAGGGCAATGTGTTGCGGTTTATGAACTCGCGCGAGCAGAAAGTATTTCTGATGTGTTGCTCGATCCCCACGCTGTTTTATCCGATCTGTCATCGGTTTGTCTGACAGAGGCGCAGCAGGGGCGTTTTTCAAATGGCAATCCCGTGACCGATATTTTATCAGATGTCCAGGATATTGTGACAGTGCAAAACTCTCGGGGTATTTTGCTCGGTCTCGGTCATATCGTCGAGGGCGTCTTGAAGCCTATTCGCGTGATCCAGAATTGATGATGCGCACCATAACGCTTGAAGAACCGGTTGCGCTTGCTCACCCGGTGGTCACTGTTGGAACATTTGACGGCATTCACGCCGGACATGTCTCTGTCATTGAGGCTATGACCGATAAGGCACGGGCGTGTAGGGGCACATCTGTCGTTGTCACTTTTGATCCACATCCCCGCCAGTTTATCGACGGTGCCGATGCGCCTGGGGTGTTGACATCGCTTGAAGAGAAACAGCATTGTCTCGCCTCTTTGGGGGTGAATATTCTGGCTGTTGTTGGATTTAATGACGCACTCCGGCAGCTGTCTCCCGAGGCATTTGTCAAATGCTTTCTGGTTGATAAACTCAGCGCCAGGTCTGTGATTGTAGGTTACGACCACGGTTTTGGAAGGGGGCGTCAGGGCGGGTTTGAGACGATGAAGAGATTGGGGAAACAGTTTGGGTTCTCTGTTTTTTCTCCTCCTGCTGTGTGCATCGCCGAAAAACCCGTGAGCAGTACCCGCATTCGCAACGCACTCCTGAAAGGGGATCTGGATGCGGTTGTTCAGCTTATGGGACACCCTTACCCCTTGTGGGGGCGTGTGGTAGAAGGAGAAAAACGGGGTAGAGCACTTGGTTTTCCCACTGCCAATCTCCGGTTTGAAACGCCGGGCAAACTCTTGCCGCCTCCAGGGGTTTATGCCGGTGTTGCCAGGCTGGAGCAGCCCTATATCGCCGTTATCAATTACGGTAAACGTCCTACATTTGGGGGGCAGTCAGCGCATTGTGAAGTACATTTGCTCAATTTTTCACAAAATCTCTATGGAAAAATTTTACCCGTTGAGATTTTGTATCGCATTCGCGGCGAGCGTGAATTCAGTAGTAAAGAGGCTTTAATCGAACAGATTAAAGCAGATATACAGACCGCGGAAGATATGCTTTCGCGGCATCATACCGATGGAGGTAAATTTTGGCGTTAACAAAAGAAAAGAAGGCAGAGTTGATCGCACAATACGGGCGCAAAGAAGGCGATACAGGATCGCCACAAGTCCAGATTGCGCAACTTACAGAGCGTATTGTACAACTCATCGAACACTTTCAAACCCACAAGAAAGATCATCACTCGCGTCGGGGACTGCTCAAACTGGTTGGGCGTCGCCGCCGTCTGTTGCGGTATTTGCGGCGCGAAGACTTAGAAGGTTATCGTAGCTTGATTGCGGCACTGGATATTCGCGGTTGAGTTTTTTCTGTATTCCAGCAGTTGGCCGTATCTCTGGCCTTTTTGTCAGAGCGCTGGAATAGATGTGTTTTAAGATAAATAGAGGAGATAGAATGATAGCAAAAGTAGAGCTTGAATATGCCGGTCGTCCGCTGTCCATTGAAACGGGTCGGGTGGCCAAACAGTCACATGGGGCGGTGTGGATGCAGTACGGGGAAACCATTGTGCTGGTGGCTGCCGTTTCCGATAACAAACCTTCGGATTTTGATTTTTTTCCCCTTCAAGTCGATTATCGCGAAAAGATGTATGCAGGTGGGCGCATTCCCGGCAACTTTTTTAAGCGAGAAGGCGCGCCTTCAACAACGGAGAAATTGCATGCGCGTTTAATCGATCATCAAATCAGGCCCCTATTTCCGGAGGCTTATGACTTTGAAACGCAGGTTTATGTTACTGTGTTGTCTTTTGACGGTGAAAATGATCCCGCAGTGCTCTCAATGACAGGCGCTTCGGCTGCACTGTGCATTTCTGATATTCCGTTTGACGGTCCCATTGGCGCTGTGTGCGTTGGGCGAGTTGATGGAGAATTTGTGGTCAACCCCACACTTTCCCAACTCGAAGAAAGCGATGTCCATTTGATGGTATCGGGCAATCGCGAGTCCATTATTTCAGTTGAAGGCGATTTTCACGAAGTAGCCGATGAAGATGTTGTCGAAGCATTGCGCGTTGCCCATCAAGGCATTGTACAACTGATTGAATTACAGGATGATCTGATTTCCCGTGTGGGGAAAGCCAAGCGGTCTTACGACGAGCCTGAAGAAAACGAAACGCTTGTCACTGCTGTTGCCGAACGCGCTTCAGAGCAGATCCACGCAGCCAACCGCATGCCGGATAAGGTGGCGCGTGCAGAGACGTTGTCCGCGATTCGTGCAGAGGTGCGAGAAGCGCTCGCAGAAGACTATGAAGATAGTGAAATTGGCAGTGAAATCGATCGATTGATCAAAAAGGATATGCGCGCGATGATTCTTGCGGAAAATCAGCGCATTGACGGGCGCGATCTCAATCAGGTTCGGCCCATTGACATCGATCTGAGTGTATTGCCTCGCGCACACGGGTCCGCTGTTTTTACGCGTGGGCAAACACAGGCTTTGTGTGTGGCCACGCTCGGAAGCAAGATGGACACCCGAATGGTAGATGATCTCGAAGGCAAATCGTTCAAGAGCTTTATGCTCGATTACAACTTTCCCAACTACAGTGTTGGTGAAACGGGGCGGATCGCAGCGCCCGGCCGTCGCGAAGTCGGTCACGGAGCTTTGGCTGAAAAGGCACTCGAGCCCGTTGTGCCCAGTGAAGAGCATTTTCCATATACGATCCGGCTGGTTTCTGAGATTTTAGAATCCAACAGTTCTTCTTCAATGGCCACGGTGTGTGGCGGTTCTCTCGCTTTGATGGATGCAGGTGTGCCCATTAAAAGCCATGTTGCCGGGGCTGGTGTAGGGCTGGTTATGGAAGGGGATCAATGGGCGGTTCTTACAGATATTTTAGGCGAAGAAGACCATTTGGGCGATATGGACCTTAAAATAGCGGGAACGCGATCGGGTCTTACTGCGATTCAGATGGATATTAAGATCGGTGGTATAAGTTTTGAGATCCTCAGTGCGGCATTTGCTCGTGCCCGAGACGCATTAAACCACATTCTCGGTCTTATGGAAGAAGCTATTTCCGAGCCGAGAACGAGCTTGTCGGAATACGCACCACGCATTTTGTCTATTCGTATTGATCCCGCAAAAATCGGTGCAGTTATTGGTCCTGGTGGGAAGACCATTCGCAGCATTGAAGAGACAGGCGCGACGGTTTCAGTCGAGGACGATGGGCTGGTTACGGTCACTTCTTTAGATGCGCAAGCCGGTGAAACTGCAATGGGCATGGTTGAAGCGCTCGTCGAAGAGCCAGAAGTTGGGCGAATCTATGATGGCACCGTGCGCCGGATTACGGACTTTGGCGCGTTTGTCGAAATATTGCCCGGCAAGGACGGGCTTTGCCATATTTCCGAGCTTGAACATCACCGGGTGCGCAAGGTAAACGATGTGCTCAGTGAAGGCGAAAAAGTTCAGGTCAAAGTGATCGCTATCGACGACCAGGGCAAAATTCGACTTAGCCGTAAAGTCCTTATCGACAAGCCCGATGGGAATTCAAATCCGCAGGGTAGGCAACGCCCCCCCCAAAGATCGTGAGATTTGTAATACACGCGAAAAAAACACAAGGCGATCGGTGGGCAAGCAGATGTACCCGGTCGTCTTTCGTTTTTTACTTTCAGGGAACGATATATGCCAGATATCATCAGGATAAACGACGTAAGTGCCTGGGAAGATAAAGAAGTTGTGATCGAAGGATGGCTGTACAATAAACGATCAAGTGGAAAATTGCACTTTCTTCAGATAAGAGATGGCTCTGGTACGATTCAGTGCGTGATATTTCAGGGCGATGTATCGCCAGATGTGTTTGAAAGCGCTACAGACCTGGGACAAGAATCGTCCCTCAGGGTGACGGGGGTGGTTCGGGCCGATGCGCGTTCACCCATCGGCTTTGAAATTGGCGTCAGCGATATCGAAATTGTGCATCGCGCAGAGGATTATCCGATTACGCCCAAAGAACACGGCACGGCATTTTTGATGGATCACCGCCATTTGTGGCTGCGCTCATCGCGCCAGTATGCCATTTTAAGCGTGCGTGCCGAAATTGTCAAAGCCTGTCGCGATTATTACGACAGCAATGGCTTCACACTTGTTGACGCGCCCATTTTTACACCGTCGTCCTGCGAAGGTACCAGCACGCTTTTTGAAACCGATTATTTCGATGAGAAAGCATATCTGACACAGAGTGGGCAGCTATATATGGAAGCAGCAGCTATGGCTTTTGGCAAGGTGTACTGTTTTGGGCCGACTTTCCGAGCTGAGAAATCCAAGACGCGGCGTCATTTGACCGAGTTCTGGATGGTCGAGCCAGAAGTGGCCTATATGGACCTATCGGGTAATATGGATCTGGCTGAAGACTTCATCTGCTATGTTGTTCAGCGCGTGATAAAAACCTGTCGGTCTGAACTTGTGACCTTGAAACGCGATCTTGCGCCCCTACGACGGGTGCAAAAACCATTTCACAGGATATCTTATTCCGATGCACATGAATTGCTAAAAGACGCGGGTCTCGATCACACCTGGGGGGAGGATTTTGGTGCTGAGGATGAAACCGTATTGGCCAATGCACACGATCGCCCCGTGATTGTGCATCGGTATCCAGCAGCTTGTAAAGCTTTTTATATGAAGGGGGATCCGGAAGATTCCCAACTGGCATTGTGTATGGATGTGCTGGCTCCCGAAGGATATGGCGAAATCGTCGGTGGGGGACAGCGCGAGGACGATCTGGAGGTCTTACGGCGGAAGCTCGCCGAACACGGTCTTGACGAGGCGCCGTTCCAGTGGTACCTGGACCTCAGGCACTATGGATCGGTGCCACATTCCGGTTTCGGATTGGGTATTGAGCGTACAGTCGCGTGGATATGCGGATTATCCCATGTCCGCGAGACGATTCCATTTCCTCGGCTTTTGCAAAGATTATATCCTTAGGAGTTGTATTTCAATGGCTTACGAGTTTGCTGAAATTGAAAAAAAATGGCGTCAACGCTGGGAAGATACGGGTTTGTACCGCAGTGAAATCGATCCTGGCAGCCCCAAGCACTATGCTTTGACGATGTTGCCTTATACTTCGGGCGATCTCCACATTGGTCACTGGTATGCGATCGCTCCCTCTGATGTTCGAGCGCGATATATGCGGATGAAGGGGCATAATGTGTTGTTTCCAATCGGTTTTGATGCTTTTGGATTGCCCGCTGAAAACGCTGCGATCCAACGGGGCATTCACCCGGCCAAATGGACGCTGGACAATGTGGATCGCATGCGCGGACAATTGAAAACAATGGGTGCAATGTTTGACTGGACGCGCGAAGCGATCACCTGTTTGCCCGAATACTACAAATGGACGCAGTGGTTATTCCTCAAATTTTACGCCAATGGCCTGGCTTATCGAGAGAAAGCTCCTGTTGATTGGTGTCCACAGTGCAATACGACCCTGGCTCGAGAACAGGTTTGGGGGGAGGACAGGCACTGTGAGCGGTGTGATACACCGGTGATTAAAAAGGACCTGGACCAATGGCTATTTCGGATTACCCGATATGCTGAGGAGTTACTCAATTTTTCAGAAATTGTATGGCCCAACCGCGTGCAGACCATGCAGGAGAATTGGATTGGACGAAGTGAAGGCGTTGAATTTGAAATGCGCGTCAAAAATTCAGAGTCATCATTTCGCGCGTTCACAACGCGCCCAGATACCATTTTTGGCATGTCATTTGCTGTTTTAGCCCCCGAACATCCATTGGTCGATGAGATAACCGCACCAGAGCAACGGGAAGCTGTTAAAGCATACTGCGAAAAAACCAGCCGTCAGTCGGAGATCGAGCGGCTTTCTGCGGATAAAGAACAGGATGGGGTTTTCATCGGTGCTTATGCGATTAATCCCATGAACAATGCCGATGTGCCAATTTACATCGCCGATTATGTGTTGCTCCAATATGGTACAGGGGCCATTATGGCTGTGCCTGCACATGATGAACGCGATTTTGATTTTGCAAAAAAGTATGGGTTGTCCATTCCCGTTGTGATTGCCCCAGATGATTGGGATGGTGAAGCTCTTAGCCAGCCATATATCGGTGCGGGACGTATGGTAAATTCGGGACAATTCGATGGTATGTCCTCACAAGATGGAAAAGATGCAGTGGCCGATGATCTGGAATCACGGGACATTGGTGAAAGAAAAATCAATTATCGCCTTCACGATTGGTTGATTTCTCGCCAGCGTTATTGGGGGTGCCCCATACCGATTATTTACTGTCACACATGTGGAACGGTTCCCGTGCCAGAGTGCGACCTACCCGTAATGCTGCCCGATGATGCGGAGTTTTTGCCAACGGGTGAATCTCCTCTAAAATATCACGAAGGATTTCTAAACACGACCTGTCCCAAATGTGGTGTTTCAGCGCAGCGAGAGACGGATACGATGGACACGTTTATGTGTTCTTCATGGTATCAATATCGCTATTTAAGCCCGCATTATGATGCGGGGCCTTTTGAACCTCACGAGGGTGAATACTGGTTGCCTGTTGATCAATATACAGGGGGTATAGAACACGCGACCATGCATTTGCTTTACACGCGATTCTTCACCAAGGCCATGCGCGATATGGACCTCGTCAGTGATGATGAACCGATGACGCGCTTGTTTAATCAGGGCATTATTCTGGGTGAAGATCAAGAAAAAATGAGCAAGTCGCGAGGCAATTTTGTGAATCCCGACGAACTGATTGAGCAGTATGGAACAGATTGTATTCGGGCTTATTTGATGTTTTTGAGTCGATGGGAACAGGGAGGTCCCTGGAATTCATCGAGCCTGGAAGGGCTCCCGAGATTCTTAAATCGGGTGTGGCGTCTCGTTGTTGAAAATGGCACTCCTGCAAAGGGAGACCCAGCGCAAGAAGCCCAGGATAATTTGCGGCGCTTAACACATCAGACCATTCGCAAGGTGTCTGAAGATTTTGAAACCTTTGGGTTTAATACGGCACTTGCTGCGCTCATGACGTTTAGCAATGGTTTGTCGGCTGCTCAAAATACGCCTGTTGTACATACGAGCGCCTGGCAAGAAGCGATTGAGACGCTTGTCTTGCTCCTGGCGCCCATAACGCCGCATCTCTCCGAAGAGCTTTGGTCGCGCATTGGGGGAGAGTACAGCGTTCATCAACAGAATTGGCCCAAATGGGACGAAAATCTCGCTCGACCAGCAACGATAGAGATGCCGGTTCAGGTCAATGGCAAAGTCCGTGCGCGCATGGAAGTAGAGGTTGATTCTGGGCAGGAAGAGATTGAAAGTCTGGCTTTGGAACAGCCGAATGTGCAAGCGCATGTCCAGGATCAAAAGCCGAAAAAAATAATCGTCATTCCCAATCGGCTGGTCAATATTGTGGTGTAACTGACGTTACATAACGAATGTGCAAAAAAAGAGACGGGTAAAAACCCGTCTCTTTTTTAATATTTATTTTTTATAGATTTACCGCTTAAAAAATGGCCTGGGAACAATTCGTGCCCTGAGAGTGCGATTTCGGATTGCAATCGCGAGTTCTGTTCCAATTTCCGAATAGTTGGGGGGGACATAACCCATTGCGATATTCTTTTTTAGATAGGGCGCGGCTGTACCACTGGTGACTTCACCTATGGAATTTCCCGAAGAGTCCAGGATTTCGTAACCGTGGCGAGGGATGCCGCGGTCGATCATTTCAAGCATAACAAGTGTTTTCCGCAGGCCATCCGTGCGCTGTTTCTCAAGCGCTTCTGCTCCTGAGAATCCGCCCACCTGCGAGACGAACCGATCCAGCCCGGCTTCTAATGGTGTTGTTGCTTCGTTGAGTTCCTGCCCGTAGAGGGGGAGAGAGGCTTCGATGCGGAGTGTATCCCGCGCGCCCAATCCTGCAGGTGATACATCGGGTGATGCGATGAGGGTATTCCAGATCGCCGTTGCATCTTCTGTTCGTGTAAATATCTCAAAACCATTCATTCCTTCGCCAGTATATCCCGTGCGGGCAATGTGAACGGGTATTCCTGCGAGTTCTGCTTTTCGAATGCGAAAAAAACCGATTTCAGAGAGATTCCGATTTGCGATAGGGGAGAGTATAGCTTCTGATTTTGGCCCTTGAAGCGCGAGAAGGGCAAATTCTTCACTGCGATTGGTTACCTGAACATTGTCACAGGATTTTGCGACTGTCTGGACATGTTTCCAGTCTTTATCGACATTTGCGGCATTTACGACGATCAGATAGGTTGTTTTGCCAGAGCGGTAAACGATAATGTCGTCAATTGCGCCGCCATTTTTGTTGAGAAACAGAGAATACTGTCCGCGCCCAATGCCAATGCGGTCTATGTCATTGGCAGTTAGAAATTGGACCAGCTTTTTTGCTCCTTTGCCGTTAAATTCAAATTCTCCCATGTGCGAGACGTCAAAAAGTCCAGCTTTTGATCGCACCGCTTGATGTTCCGCGACGATCCCTTCGTATTGTACCGGCATTTCCCAGCCGCCAAATGGAACCATTCGCGCGTTTGTTTTGTGGTGTATTTCGTTTAGTGGGGTTTTTTTTAAGGTTTCCAATTATTTCCTCCTCTTTTTTTGTCGAAAATTTTAGTTTTTCCTTTCCTGGTCCTTCAGGGCATTTATTTTTTAAAAATCCGTGTTAAAATGCGTCCGTTTTTGAAAAATAACAAAAATTCGTTATTTGTGCGCTATTTTTCGTTATTTTACTCCTTGACGATATGGAAAAAAATTACTAATTTAATAGAAAATAATTATAAATAAATTGGAATAAAAAGGAGGATAAAAATGGAAAATTATGGAATTTCCGAAGCTGCAAAAATTCTTAAAGTTACTGATAAAACAATAAGAAATTATATAAATAGAGGTTTTTTAAAGCCTGAAAAATGGAATGGGACCTGGCGGATATCCAGAGATGAGGTGCAGGAAATATTTAGGAAAAAGTTTGGAAAAGAAATGAGAGAAAATCCGATCGATATAAGCCATAATCCCGATCAAATTCTCGTCGAAAAATCCGAATTTGAAGCCCAACAACAGCAATTGGGAAAATTGGCAGCGATCGAAACCGTTGAAAGAGAACTGAGAGCGGAAATTCGCAGTATAAACGAAAGAAATGCGCAATTAGAGGCGTCATCTGCCTCTGGATGGACGGAAGCACGGGCGTTGAAAGAAGAACTGGAAAAAACGCGGGAAGAGCTAAATATGGTAAAAGAACAGGAAAAAAAAGCAGAACAAGACGCAAATTGGCTGCGCAGACAACAAGAAGAAGTGGAAATAACCGCTCAGAAAAGCGCTGAAACGATTCAGAAACTGCGCGAAGAGAACCAGCGGCTGTCAGATCTGTTATATCAACGCGCTCTTGGACTTGCACACGCGGATGTGAGAGACCAGCACCACAAACACCAGTAAAATGAAATAATAGGTATCCACATCAAGCCTTGATACAGGGATGGGCATTATACAGCAGTTTCAGGTTGGTTTTTGCATTAAGTTTACATAATGTATCTTATACCGTAATTTTTACTGTTATTTTTTTACGAGTCTTATCATCTGTAAATCAGGCCAATTTTGGTCTATTTGGGAACCTCAAGACTTTTTCCTAAAAAATAAAACCCTGAGGAGCGTTTTTCTGCTTCCCAGGGTTTTATTTATGGTATTATGCCAAATTCAAAGATTTGCGCTAATCTATCTCAATACCCATCATGCTCAATTGACCGCGTGCAAATCTTGTGACGGACGACTCATCGTATTCTTTGACGATCTTTTGATACGCCTCACTCGCTTGCTGAGGCATTTTTCCGAGTTCGTAACATCTGCCGGCTTCTTTCAGAGCTATCGGCGCAAATGGTGATCTGGGGTGCGCTTCGGCAAAGGATGCGAACTGTTGACCTGCTTCGGCGAATTTTTCTTCGCTTTCAAGACATGACGCCAAACCCGACCAGGCACCGTAACCCAATGGTCCGTCTGTTGGATATTCATCCACATATTGCTGAAAATATGTGCGGGCCTCTGCGATACGCCCTTCTTCATAATGCAAATTGGCCAGCGCCATTAATGCTTCGCCCGCTTCGGCTTCGCCTGCATAGGTTTCCATTACTTCTTGAGATGAGGCAATCGCATCTTCTACACGCCCTTCATAAAGTGCGATATAAACGTCTCCGAGGGCTGTTCGAGCCGCCTCTGCGCGTTGGGTTTGTCCGCGATAAAAAAACAGGACAATCAACGCAGCGACAATGGCAATCCCAAATCCCGTGAGGATTCTGATATAATTCGCTTCAATCTGGCCCCACACCCTGAGAAACCAGACCAGTATGTCTTCTTGTTGCGGTTGCGGTGACTGCATAGAGGTTCTCCTCCCCTGCCCTATTATGAGATGTTAAAGTTCTGCGGTGTAAAGTATATAAATCGCGCATTTTAGGCAAGATAAAGAAAAAACCGTTCTCTCAGAGCGGTTTTTTTTAGAGTAATCACAGCAGCTTTTCGCGCTCTATCATTCGTCTCAAAGCCAGAAAAATAAATAATATACTCAGAATCGCAATACCCGCGCGGTTTAAGACCACGCGATTTATCCACAGGCTGGCATCTAAATCTGAAGGTGGGTCAAATGGCTTGAGAAAAAGGTAATACGATGTATCCTCAAATGTCTCGGTAGAAAGCAATATCGCAATCAAAAGCCCAACGGCGAGCATGCCAGCAGCATTGCCACTGCGACACAAGACGGAAAACAAAAATGTGGCTCCCACGATAAAAAAGGCGGGGATACAGGCATTCAAGCCGCCCAGAATATAGGGAAACTCCGCGAAAAAATAGTAGGAAATTGTACTCATTGCCATCAGCGTGACAAATAGCGCCGCACAGATCGACAGAATTCTCACGGCCCACGTCGCGTAGTGGCTGATCGCTGTGCTGAACAGAATTTCAAGCGTATCCTTATCCCTCTCCCCCGACACCAGATCCATCGTCAGGTAAATTGCAAGCACTGTGCCCGGCACTTCAACCAATACATGGAGGGCTTGCTCGACTGAAAGCCCTTCACCTGGACGCCAGATTGCAATCGCGTACAAAATCGCGTAATACGCGACAATCCCGCCAAACATAAAAATCATTTTGCGGTGAAACACGATTCTCATGCTCAGGCTGTGTAATTTGCCTACGAAAAAGAGCAACTCACGCCATGTTAGACTGTTTGTATTCATCGCCATGTCGCAAAAGATAAAGGTACGCATCTTCGAGGGTGGGCGCAACAGCACGCGCTTCTGGGATGGGATCAGTTGCGAGAAAACGCACCCGAATCCCATCGGGCACGCGCACATGTGTAATCATATCCAGATCGCGTTCCAGTGCTTCAAAGCGCGGATCAGGCAGCAGAGCCTCCCACACCTTATCGCGCGCCAAATCGCGCATTTCAATCGGGGTTCCCGTGTAGAGCACCTTACCGTGATTCAGCACAGCCAATCGGTTACAACTGCCCGCAATATCTTCGACAATATGTGTGGAAAAAATAATGATTTTTTCCTGGCTAAATCGCGCCAACAGATTTCTGAATCGGATCCGCTCAAGAGGATCCAATCCCGCTGTCGGCTCATCCACTACGATAATCTGCGGCAAGTGCAACAGGGTTTGTGCAATGCCCACGCGCTGTTTCATACCGCCAGAGAACGACCCTATCGAATCGTCGCGCCTATCCCATAGATTGACCTGTTCCAGACATTCCTGAACGCGCTTGCGTCGTACTACCCCATCCTTAAATCCCTCTAAAAGCGCGCGATACTCCAGATAATTATACGCAGACATGTGCAGATACAGGCCAAAGCGCTGCGGCAAATATCCAATTACCCCCTGCATATTCCGATGTGTAAGCGGTATTTTTCCATTGGCGAGCACCGACCCATAATTTGACGACAAGACCCGACACACTATCCGCATCAACGTAGTCTTGCCCGCGCCATTGGGACCCAAAAGCCCAAACATGCCACGCGGAATATCGAGACTTACACCTCCGAGAGCCTGGAATTGTGGGCGCGGAACGCCAATCAGGGGAATGGCTGCAGCGCCGCGGTACACGAGACCTTTAACAGGGCCTAATTTGCCCGGTATATGCTCGGGATCAACGCGACCTCGTGCAACGCGATTTGCCAAAAATCCGATAATGCGATAGAGCAAGTAGATCGCAGAAGTGGCGATGGTCAAAGATATAAGTTCCAGACGCCAATGGATAAAGGCGATAAAGACCAGCGGCAAAATCAATCGGGCAATTTGTGATAACCACCTGTTCACAATCTGGTAATCGCGCAAAGCTGCCGCGCATAGTATGAGATGATGTACCAGGCCCCATATAGCAAGTCCTGTCAAAAATATCCAGGATCCCTGTTCAAAATAGGTTTCCAAATAGATTAAAAGTGCCAGAAGTGGTAACTTCCACCACAAACTGTCCTTAATCGCCTTTTTATCTACCAATACCTGCCCGCGCTCTAAAAGGCGCTGATGACGCCGCTTAAAGCGATCCCATTCGCGCTTAAACTGCCCCGGCGCGCCGTAAATTTTGGTCAGATTGCGAATTTCGAGATGTTCAATATTGCCGATCTCAGAAAGAGAAGCCATACGCGCGCGATAAATGCGTTGCACAATCCAGACCACACCCATACACAACATCCACGCCGGCAATGCCAAAAGACAGGTCCAGAACAAACTCTGGTAATAATCGTCAACCCAATACGTCAATCCCGCGGCTGCTGTCGTCCCTAATACGATGCCGAACCACCCAATATCCGTTAGCCAGGCTTTGGTCTGATCAATTCCCATATACACCACGGGAATAAATACGAGGGTGGAAACTGTTGAAACCGCCAGGCCTCCGATTACCACAATCGCAAAGGGCGGCCAAATTTCGTAATCGCCGCCAAATATGAGTGCCAGGGGCAACATGCCCAAAATGGTGGTTGCCGAAGTCATTAAAACAGGACGCACGCGCGAGCGGCTCGCCGTGAGTACCGCGCGTTCTCGCCTGAACCCGCGGCGGCGAAGGGTTTCAATCGCATCGATCAGCACGATCCCATTGTTGACGGCAATACCGCTTAAAACAATAAGCCCCAACAGTGCCATTGGCGCTTCTTGCGAGGTCAATCCCGTACCCGATAAGATCAGTGCCAGGCACGATCCAATAATTGCTGCGGGCAACGTACACAGAATAATCAAAGGCGCGGAAAGCGATTCAAACAAAGAGGCCAAAATCATAAAAATCAACAGCGCGGCAATGCCCATCATCCAGTAATAGATCGTCTCTTCCTCTGCCTCGATCATTTCGATGCTATACCCTTCGGGCAACACCATTTCGGAAACCACAGCTTGCACATAAGCGCGAGAGGCTTCCAGCAGAGGCTGAGATTGCAAAATTTCTTCTGCGAAGTTATAGGACACAATTATGCGCCGCGATTGATCGGTGCGCAAAATCATGCTCCTGCCCTGATCTCGGCGAACATGCGAAACTTCCACAAGGGGAATGTACGTCCCCCCTGAACCCAGTATCGGCGTTTGTCTCAACCCCGCAATACCCTCCCCCTCTTCTTCGGGGTCTTCGACATTGCGAATATCAATCGGGATTTCAGTGCCTTCGGGTGTGAGAAATGAAATATTGGATCGCGCACCGCGCGGATTGGCGTCGGATACGGCATTGAGCACCTGGCGCACCTGCAATCGCCGATCAAACATTACTTCTTCATCGGGCAAAACATGCACTTCAGATGCGCCGCGTTCTGCATCGGCTCTTACGCTATTGGGATCGATTTCCTCCAATTCTTCGAGGCGATAGACCAGATCGTCTGCAAGCATTTGAAGCACCGTAAAATCATAGCCGCGAATCACAGCCATTTCCGAAGGAGTGCCCCCTTCCAGATTGAATCCGCCCGAAGCCCGACCGGCACCCCGAATACCTCCACCTCCCCCACCTCCCCCCCGGCCTCCCCCACCTCCCCTGCCTGTGCGCGCGATGGCCTCATAACTCACAATCGCGTTTTGGACATCTTCGAAGGACTCTTCGAGATTCTCTTTGATGAGATCGACAGAAATTTGATCGGGGCGTTCGGATAAGGGCAAAAGCTCCACATTGATACTCGCCTGGGTTTCGCTGATACTGGTCGTAAAGCGATCTACACCTTTGAGATCTCGCACAGCACTTTCAATTTCGCCAACAACAGCATCGAGGGCTTCGATAGTCGTGCCTTCAGGCATGCTGATATAGACGGTAAAACGGCTTTCTTCGCGACGGATATCCTGTTGCAGCATAAAGAAAAAAGAAATGATCAGCGTGATGACAAGCGCACCGACAATACCCAGTGACACGCTGATTCTGTGGCGCAAGCCCGCTTTGAGGCACACGGTGTACATCTCGATCAACACGCCTGTTCCTATTGGCGGTTGCGATGCGAGGGAGAGGGTTTTTGATGCCAGAGCGGGTACGAGTGTGAGGGCTACGAGAAGAGAGGCAAGCAGAGGAAAGGCGATGGACAGCGCGAATTCTCTCAGGATATCTTGAAAGTCGCTTTGAATAAAAACTACGGGTATAAAAACAGTAATTGTAGTCGCGGTTGCCGCAACAACGGCGCGTGCGACCTCATCGGTCCCTGCTTTTGCGGCTTCTTTGGGAGGTTTGCCCTGTTCAAAATGCTTGAAAATATTTTCCATGACCACAATGCCATTGTCCATCAACATGCCAACTGCAAGCGCGAGGCCGCACATCGAGAGCACGTTCAAACTGAGATCCCACATATACATCAGGTTGAATGTAAGCAGCAAAGAACACGGAATGGCGAGGAGCAAAACAGCGACAAAGCGCAGATTTCTCAAAAACAAGAACAAAACGAAAAGCCCGAGCAATCCCCCGACAACAGCGGCCCGTTTGAGGAAATTGAGGGCTTCGTTCATAATCTCTGCCTGATTCTGGCTGATCACGAGCTGGATATTTTCATAGGCGAGGTCTCGGTTGACGCGTTCGATGGTGTCTTCGAGTTCTCCTGCAAGTTCAATCAGATTGGCTTCATCGTCTTTTTGAATGCGAATGCCAACGGCGGCTTTGCCATTGATGCGCTGCAGATCTGTGCGCTCCTGAAGTCCGTAGCGAATTGTGGCAATATCGCCAAGGTGCAGGGGCAATTCTGGCTTGATAACGACTCTGCGAATTTGCACGAGGTCTGTAAACTGGCCCTTAATGCTGACTGCATAAGCCTGATCGCCGTCGTACACTCGCCCGAGATATTGCCGCCGCGTATTAAAAGCATTGATGCGATTGCGAACATCAGACATCGAAAGCTGGTGCGCTTGCAGCATCAATGGATCGACAATAATTTCAATGGCTGTTCTTTGTCCGCCCAGGACCTGCGCGTTGACAACGCCATCGACCGCTTCCAATTCCGGTCTGATTTTCTCCTCGGAAAATTCTCTCAACCAGTTTATATCGCCTTCGCCCAACACGTGAATTTGCATCACCGTGGCACTCAGATCAGAGGCATCAAAGCGCTGTATGTTGACCCGCGTTCTTTCGGGCAAAACCGATTGCAGGCGCGTGATGCGACTCTCGAGTTGTAGCAGGGCGAATTTCATATCCGTATTGGGCGCGTAAGAAATGCGTACCCCGCCACTGTTCTGGCGCGAAAAGGATTCATACGCTTCAATACCTTCGAGTTTGCCTACTTCCCGCTCGACGGGCATAACCAATTCTCGCTCGACCTGTTCGGGCGAATAGCCCTGCTGAGTAAGCGCGACAAAAACCTCTGGGTAAACGAGTTCGGGAAAGATCTGAACGGGCAACCGATCCAGTGAAATCGCACCTAAGATAGCCAGACCCAAAAAGAACATGGCCGTGGTCACGGGCCGCCGAACGGCAATACCGGCAAGTGTCACGTGGATTTCCTCCGGAGGCGATCAATCAGTTCATACATGGTAGGTATCACGAGTAAGGTCATCAATGTCGATGTCACCAATCCGGCAATGACGGCTATAGCCATAGGCGCGCGCAATTTTGCCCCCTCGCCAAAGCCGAGTGCCATGGGCAGCAGGGCGAGAATAGTCGTCGCACTCGTCATCATAATGGGACGCAAGCGGTCCTGCCCGCCCTGTAGAATCGCTTCTCGCAACGTCAGGCCAGCTTGCCTGAGTTGATTAATGCGATCCACGAGAATGATCGCATCGTTGACCGCAATACCACCCAGCATAATAATGCCGATATAAGCCATCACACTGAGCGGTTCGCCCAAAAAATAGAATCCAAATATTACGCCGACGCCGGCTAGTGGAACGGAAAACATGACGGTAAACGGATGGAGCGTGGATTCAAACAGCGATGCCATAACCATATAGACCAGCACAATTGAAAGCAGGAGTGCGAATTTGAGACTTTCAAATGACGCTGCGCGCTCGCGCTCTTCCCCGCCAATTTCAACGCGATACCCCGACGGCACAACCATTTCCTGCATGATGGCGCGTACGTCGGCAACGGCTTCACTTAAAATACGCCCTTCTGTGAGATACCCCGTAATGCGCCCCACGCGCCGCTGATCTTCTCGCAAAATTTCGCGGGGACCTTCAATAATATTGAGTTCGGCAATATCCCCCAATGTCAGGATTGCGCCGTCTGATCCCTCAATTTGCATGGTGTGGAGTTCGCGCAGATCGACATCTCGATATTTTACCCGGATATCCCTTGTGCGCTGATCTTTTGACAGTTCGCCAGCAACTTCTCCCGACAGTTGTCTTTCCAGTGTGCGGCTGATGGTCTGCGTGGTCAATCCGAATGCCGCCGCTACCTCATCGCGAATCGCCAGATCGATTTCTGGCTGCCCGCCCTGAAAACTCGTGCGCACATTGTACACCGAAGGAAGACCCTCGATCCGCGTCTGGAGCTCTTTGGTGATGCGTGCCAAAATATCGAGATTTTCTCCAGACACTTCGACCTGAATGGGTGCTTCTTGCCCGCCCATCACGCCTTCGAGTGCGGTTTCGTGCAGCTTGTATTTCACTTCGATATCGGGCATGGCACTCAAAATAGGATCCAGGTCGCGCACCAATTCGCTCACGCTGCGCGACCGCTGTGTGTGCAATGCTACCGATAGGGTCGCGCGGTTGGGCCCCGTCGGTTCGCCTCCGCTCGATACCAGAGCGGGATTGAGGCCGGTCAGCGCGTACACATGCGCCACATCGCTTCCGCCAACGCTTTCGACAATCTCTTTGGCGTGCAGGGCGACCTGATCGCTCAGTTCCACACGCGAGCCTTCGGGCAAAGTGAGGTCAATTTGAAACAATCCCTGATCCTCGCGTGGGATAAATTCGGTCTGCAACTCGCGGGCGATATATCCCGTTCCACCCAGAATGAGCAGCACGACGACAAGCATGATGGGTTTGTGGTTTAAAATACCATTGAGAAACCGATAGTATTTGTCCGACCGAACAGTCGTTTTGTGCGTCGTATTCAACCGTCTAAAAATGCGTGACGTCAGCATCGGAATCGTCGTCATTGCCACAACCAGTGAAGACAGCAGCGAAAATGCAACGGTCCACGCCTGATCCACAAAGAGTTTGCCCGCCAGCCCCTGCAAATAGACAATGGGCAAAAAAACAGCCACGGTCGTCAGCGTTGACGCCAGAATTGCCACGCCAACTTCAGATGCGCCGCGGCTCGATGCCGTGCGCGCATCCTCGCCGCTTTCCAGGTGACGATAAATATTCTCAATAACCACAATGGCATTGTCAACAAGCATGCCCGCGCCCAGAGCCAACCCACCCAGTGTCATAATATTCAGGGTCAAACCCTCAAAGTACATAAGCGTGAATGTCGCCAATACGGAAATGGGAATCGCCAACCCAATTACCAGTGTCACCGTCCAACTCCGCAACGCGATCAAAAGCACAAAAATCGCCAAAATCGCCCCGTGGATGGCAGATGTTTCGACTTCGCCTATGGCATCTTCGACAAATCGCGCCTGGTTTTCGACGGTTGTGAACTGCATGCCGCTCAGGTCTGCTTCGATATCATCTATCGCATCCAATACTATATTGACCACGGCGACTGTATTGCTGCCGGCTTCTTTGTAAATGGCGAGGCCAACGCATTCCCGTCCGTCGAGGCGCACGATGGTTTCTCGCTCTTGATATTCCAGGTCAACCGTGCCCACGTTGTGCACGCGCACCGGAACGCGATCGCCAGAAACTGTGCCCCCTCCTCCGCGCCTTTCTCCCACGATGACTTCCCGCACATCGTTTATGTCATCTAAACGACCGAGGGCTTTGACCAGATACGACTGCTGATTTTCTCTGAGCGTACCTCCGGATACATCGGCATTTGCCTGTGCGATGCGATTGATGACCGCATCGGATGAAAGTCCAAACGCTTCGAGCAAATAGGGGTCGAGTGTAACGCGCACTTCCTTTTCTGCCCCCCCTTCCACCTCGGCAGACGCCACGCCATCGAGGGCTTCCAATTTGGGTTTGATCAACAATTCTACCGTACCCATCAATGCGTCGAGTTCGGTGTTTTCGTCGGCTGTAATCGCAATGCGCATCACCGCAAGCGCGAGCGGGTCTTCTCGCGTCACATCCAGTTGCGTCACATCTTCATTTGCCGCATAGCGCCCCACTCTTTTTTGCACGTCGAGCAACCCATAATCCATGTCCGCATCCCAGGCAAATTCCGCAATGACCACGGCTTGCCCCGAGCGGGTAATCGAATATACGCGCTTGACGCCGTTAATCGTGCTCACATCGCGCTCGAGACGGCGCGTATAGCTTTCTTCGATCTCGACAGGCGATTTGCCCGGTGCTGTCAGGTCTATGGTGACGACAGGCGTCTGAAGATCCGGCAAGAGATCAGTGCCCAAACCGTCCAGCGATATCCATCCGAGCAACACCACAGCGAGGGTCGCCATGGCAATTGTCACGGGATATCGCGTTGAAAATTCAGGCAAATTCATCGTCTATCTCCCGTGACCCGCACCCGGGTACGCGGCCTTAGTGTTTCGTAATTGCTCGTGATCAACTGGTCTCCCGGTTCAAGGCCAACCACAATTTCCACGCGATCGCGGTCTTCCAATCCGGTTTCGACTTCGCGTTGTTGTGCGCGGCCTTCTTCTTCAACAAAAACGACCTTCTGATTTCTCCGCCGCAAAACGAGATTGCGCGCAATAAGTACGACATTTTGCCGCGACTCCGTAACGATTTCCGCTTTGACAAACATGCCTGCTCGCAACAACAAGTCGGGATTATCGACCATACCGACGACCCGAACTGTACGCGTAACCGGATCAATAGCCGGATCCATCTCGACAATCTCGCCCTCAAAAACTTCTTCGGGCAAAGCGTAATTGCTCACGCGGATGCCCTGGCCCAATTTCACATTGATAATCTGGGCATTGGGAATTTTCAGATCCACAAATACCTGTGAATAATCCATAATTTTTGCGATTGCGGTATTCGGCGTCACCAGCGTTCCCTGTGTAATATCCGCGAGTTCCGACATTACGCCCTGAATGGGGGCTAAAAGTTTGGTCTTGTCGATTTTGATGAGGGCATCCTGATAATTGGCTTCTGCATCGGCCCAGGCTCTACGCGCACTTTCGACGTCCATTTCCGTAGCCAGTTGCCTGCTAAACAGGGTTTCCTGCTCTTTTAGTGTTCGCTTGGCTGTTTCAACCGCCAGTTTGCGAGCTTCTACCCGCGCGCCAACAACCCATTCGTCGCTGTCGAGCCTGGCTATAGTCTGCCCCCTTCTAACCTCCGAACCCTTGGCGAGCAAGCGGTTATTACGCCCTTTGCTCCAGTACAGACTCCCCCGAATCTCCGTTGTAATCTGGGCTTCGCGCACTGGCCTGAGGGTTCCTGTCGCCGTCACAATAGATTCGATTGTTCCCGTCTCTACGGATTGAACAGTGACCGGAACCGTCAGATCAACGGTGCGCTGTTCCGCCTGCTGATCACAGGCGACTATCCCACAAAGAACAATTGCCAATAGAAATTTTGAGCAAAAATCAAACTTCACGTCTATCCCTCCGTTAAATTAAAAGCCCAAAAACCCGCCGCCACCTCTATTACCACCAGGACCTCGCCTACCATCCCCGCCGCCGCGTCCTCCAGGCCCACCACCTGGTCCACCTCTGCCGCGTCCAGTAAAGGTGGGCATTTCATCTTCGTAGGCATCGGGGTTTTCCGGATCAAAAAAACGCCATCGCACGGCATCGGCATAGAGCCCCCCTCGCCCTTCTGCGCGGTCAGATAATTCGACTGCGGCTTCTTCGCCCTCGGCAAATTTGTATCGCCCCAGATAATTCCATCCCGCTTTCATCTGGTCGCGTTCTATTTCGAGCGTATCGGCTTTGCCCCCATAAAAAATAGTGAGTGTAAAGGTCGATGCAATTCGAATGCGCCTGGCCATTGCGGGATCGACAAAATAGAAACTTACATCAAACTCGCCGTCTCTGGGCATTTGCGCTGCCCAAACCGCAGGCTGTGCACCATCCCCTTGAGACTTTCTTCGATAGTTTGTCTCAAATCGTCCGAAAGCCATTGGCAGGCCCTGTTCGCGCCAGTTGCCGCCTTTGAGTCCCGGACGGAAGTAGCGCGTTGCACGCCGCACGGGCATTGAAAATCCATCGTCGTCATTATCTACAATAATTTCAAGAGGACCAGACTCTTCGCCCGTCACGTCTTTGACATAAGCGACCGGAAAACCCTCTGTGACATCTTCGGGAACGCGCACAGGGGACATCAGAGGGCGCCGATTGCGCGCAAAAAAGGGTTCGACCATCACCCTGAAGGGTTGCTCCCACAAAACCATCGACACTTCAATCTCCTGTCCACCTTCAATCTCTACGCCCTTTACGGCCTCATCGCCCCGCCCCGTCGCCGTAATTTGCACATATCCCCTGCCCGGTTCGCTATTCTTTATCCGCAGAATCAATTGATAGACCACCATACCAAAGCCGTCGTCCATCTTCAGAGCTTTGACTCTTGTGAGGGTATAGCCCGGGATTTCTGTACTGAAAATCCAGTCGTTGACAAGGCGTTGCAATTTTTGGCTCTCTTCACTTTCTGTGGTATCGCCCACAGCCGCGCGCTCAAAGGTCGAAAAATCAATGTCCTCGTATTTGTGATTGTGGTCTATGTCGTCTAAGATCGTGCGAAATGTTTCCTCACCCCAAAAAGATTCCATCATTTGAAAAAGTGCGGGTCCCTTGGCGTCGAGAACCTGGCGATAGAGACCGGCTTGCGTTTCGGGATTTAAATCGGCAAAGGACTTGCGTTGCATTTTCGCAATCAATGTGTCCCAGGCAGCACCCGATCCCCCGCCCGACCCGAAGCGACCACCGGGACCACCGGGACCACCGCGACCGCCAGGACCATCGCGACCCCCACGCCCCCTGTCGCCGCCACCACCGCGTCGTTGGCTGGAATAAAAAGCAGAAGTCATATTGGAACTCAAATCATTCTGGAGATACAGGGGCATGCCCTTTTTGAGAAGGGAATAATGTTCGCCCACAAACTGCTTGTCATAAGCCCAGAGTTGAACAACAGGGCTGCGAAATAACCCGCCGGGCTGTCCCTGTCTGCCCGAATTTCCTTCTCTGGAAAAAAAGGTCGAAAAAACCGCGCGTACCAAAAGATCCTTTTTAATATCTTTGGGTTCTCGATTGCCGCGTGAGCGCTCCTGATAACGCTTAAAATCGCGGGTAAATTGCTGCCGCATGAACACATCTTCTTCAATCATCAACACACCGGGTTGCGTCAACCCGCCCTTTTCTTCCCAGCCTTCGTAATACCATTGAACGTGGAAGGGAATTTCCACCACAGAAAGGCTGGTATAGGGGTATTTCATGCCCGATTCCTGCTCCATTGCGTCCATGATTTGCCCGAGTGCACGCAAAATCTCTTCTTCGGCACCTTCAAAAAATCGGACCGGACGCAGATGCGATGGATGGGCGTAAAGGACGCATTCGACATCGTGAATGGTCGCGTGGTAAACGCGGTATTCGCCCGCATTCAGCGACAGGACAGGCACGGGTTTTTCGACGATCCATTGGCGCGTTACCTGTGTGCCGAGCGTGTCGGTCTTGCCAGCCTGTCCCTGAGTAATGACTTCGATGCCTTGCGGATATGTTATTTGCAAGTTTGCCGTTGAAAAGGAAACCGCACGCGTATCTTCATAGCCGTAATCAACGCCTGTCACGGGATACCATCGGCTGCGCGGAGGCAAGAAGACGGAATTGTCGCGAATCCACGCCGTTAAAGATCCTTTATTAAATATTCCAAATGGCCCTTCGCGTTTGCGCAGCTTCGGTCTGGCTTTTTCCCGTTTGAGATCAAAACCATCTGTGTCAATATCGCCCGCGTATGCCAATGTCAGATCGAGCTCTCGCTCCGATTGCAGGGGGTTAGCGGGTATGACGCGGATCACGCTTCCCATACGATCCCACGTTATTGCGCCGCCATCGCCGCGCATCAGGCTCTGGATTTCAAAGCCGGGATTGAGCAAAAGAATCAGCGTATCGAGCGGTGCTTCGTGGGGGTTTTTCAATCTAATCGTGCCAGAGGCAGCAAGCGGCTCCTCTTCCAAAAGCGTCAATGCCAGATCGTAATGGGTTATTTCCGCAACGGGAATATTCGCCACAGTTTCTTGTTGCTCGATCAACGAATGGCGATATGCTTTCCGGTCTAATGCTTCTGCATCCATATAGAAGTAAAGGCCCACAGCCAGACCAAAACCGGTCAGCGCGCAGCCGCGGCCAAACCACCGCGCGACTAAGGAATGTGCAAGACGGGGATACCAATCAATCGAAAAGCCAAAAAATCCAATGCCGAGCAAGATGTAAAACAGACGCTTTAGCCCCACTTGCGTCATATCTGCCAGACCAATCAGGTCGGAATAATACAGAGGCGTAAAAAAAGCACCAAAGTCGTATATGCCGTCATATCGCCTGCCCAGGAATAACAGGACGGCCAGCAAATACCCGATCACAATCAGGGCGACTGCCGCTTGCCGTCGCAACACGGCACCCAGGAAAAATGTCACAGAAGACATAAAAATCAGGGCGGGCAGGTTCATGAGTACGAGGTAGCTGATATAGGGTTTTATTGTAAATGGATTGCCCGTCATGCTGATTTTTGCAGCCTGAATGCCCAGGGTTAGAAGCAGAACGCCCAGGCTCAAAAAGACAAGCGCACTAACAATGCCCAGATATTTACCCGCAACCAGTTCCGCTGTCGAAATGGGACGCCCGGCCACGACTTCGTAAATATGCGCCTGTTCATCCGCTGCTCTAAAATCCCCCACAATAAATGCTATGACAATGGTCTGCAGGAAACTGTACACCAAAAACGGAACATAAGAATCAATACCCACGGGCAGTTCAGCACCGTTGGCTTCTGCTATGGCAAAGCCGATGCCGAGTAAAACGGGAATACTCATGCCCAGGCCGCCCAAAATACGGAATTTTGTGGTTCTCAAGAGCATTTTGCGCTCATAACGCGCAACGCCCCATACATTGTGAAAGATAGATAGCATAGTATTAATCCTTAATTATGCTGCGATTTCGCCTGTGGTATCGCCTCCGACAAAATAGACATAGGCATCTTCGAGATTGGGCGCGACTGCTTCGGCATCAGCGGGTGGCTCGCCATCCCCTACCATACGCAAACGCATCAGGTCGCCCTCAACATTTACTGTGACTACGCGAAACACGCGCGATAGCATTTCAAAACCAGCGTCATCGACCTGTACTTCCCAGGTTTTCCCATCGGCTTTTGAAATGAGTTCTCCGGGAGAACCGCGAAAGATCAGCCGTCCGGTATCCAGGACCGCGAGATCTTCACAGGTGCTTGAAATATCGCCCACAATATGCGTGGAAATCAAAATTGCGCGATCGCTGCTCAAGCGTCCCAAAATACCTCGAAACCGTATGCGTTCTTCCGGGTCAAGTCCTACGGTGGGTTCATCGACAATGAGAAACTCTGGATTGGTCAAAATGGTCTGTG
>JAPPAB010000162.1 GCA_026705765.1 Gemmatimonadota bacterium | reverse complement strand
TACTGGGCGAGCACCAGGTTGATGTCAACCGGAGACAGCTCGATTCGGGTGTTGCCCGGGTCGGTCCAGGCCCGCTCGAACACTTCTTCATGTTTCAAATGCTTCCTGCCCATTTAACGGTTCTCATCGCCCGTCTCCGGAACTTTTACCTGGACGGTCACGATATCCGTGTCGTGGAATTGCTGGTGGCGAACAGAGGACGCGATGTGCCGCAACAGCCGTAGCGAGACCTCCCGCTCCATCAGCACGTCATCGGGCCGGTCCGCCAGCAATCCGATCCGGTCCTGAACGTTCTCCTCGCCCACCGCGGCAATGAACTCGAGGACAGCATCGCCGCTCTCCTTGTGTGCCTTCACAAGAAGGCGCCGCTGCTCGCGTTTCTCCTGACCCTCGTCCTGCCCGATCAGCGTCAGCAACGTCTCCTCGCTGGCTGCGTCGAGACGATCAACCATCTTCGCCCCCCAGCCGTTGCGGGATGCGAACGCATTGAGGAACGCCCTGATCTTCGGCAACACGGACAGATCGAGCGCCACTTCGATCCGACTGCGGCGGGGCGCCGTCACTTCCAGAAACAAAGTCATGAGAATCGCCATGATGCCCCCGGCCGTTATCCCGTTCCCCAGCAGACCACCCCCCAACTCCGCGAGAAGCTCGGGGAATAAGAGACCGTTCTGGCAGCCGACGCCAACCCAGAAGGCGACACCGGCGATTAGCGCTTTGCGATGATCAATCCCGTCCTGTACCACCTCCGTCATCCCGCGGACAAAGGTCAACGCCAGCACGACGGTCAGATAGGCGACGATGACCGGGCTGGGTATCGCCAGTATCATGGCAAGTGCCTTGGGCAGGAACGCCAGCACGATCAGCACGCCGGCGGCAACGATTCCCACGCGGCGGGCAGCGACCCCCGTAAGCTCTACCGTCGGAACGCTGACTCCGATGGTCTGAGTCGGTACGATCCCCGTGATGCCCGATAGCAGTTTGCCGATGCCGTCCGCCGTCACCGCACCCTCCACCGCACGGTAGTCCACGGCCCGAGGCCGGCGCCACGACACGCGCTGGATGGCGACCGCACCAGTAATCGTCTGGATGGCACCGATGAGGGCCACGAACGCGAAGGCAGGCAGAAGTCCCACGAAGGCAGGACCGAGGTCAAGTCCGATACCCGGCCAGTTGCCCTGTGGCAATCCGATCCACGCAGCCCTGGCAACCAGATCGAGGTCATAGAGTCCCATCGATCCGCCAATGACCGAACCCGCAATCACCCCGATGAGCGGTGCCCATAAACGCAGCGTTGCCCCCGCCTTCAGAGAGATGCCTCCGATGACCAGACCAGTCGCTACCGCAGTGAGCGGCGCACTGAGCGCCGTGTCGGGCGGCGCAGCAGCCAGGCGACTGAATACGACCGGCAGCACGGTCGCAGGTATCAGCATGTTCACGGTACCGACGATGGTCGGTGTGAGAAGCCGCCTGAACAGGGCCAGTCGCATCGAAATCACGATCGGGACGAGCGATGATGCGACGACCAGGGTAGCGAGCAACGCTGGACCACCCTCGATGAGGGCGCTGACGCAGACGCCGATATAGGCTCCGGCGGGGCCCATAAAGAGCAGGTATCCCGCTCCGACCCGACTCAGCCTGACCGCTTGCAGAGCCGTGCAGATGCCACTGACGGCGACGGCACCGAACACGGTCCAGGACAGGTACGCATCGGTTCCGCCGCTGGCTCTGACGACAATTGTGGGGATAAAGATGATGCTTGTTATGCCGAGGACGACCAGTTGCAGGCCGCTGCCCAGAGACACAAGCGCCGGAGGACTCTCGTCGGGTTCGTATTGAACGTCAGGAGCGCGTTGCTCGTGACGGTTGCTCATGATACCTCCTTGGCCAGCCTACGCACACCTTGTGATCCTCACGCCCAGAGATATTTGGGCGGTGCAGCAACGCGCTCAACCAGGGCGTCCCGTCAACCAGTTCCATGGGCGGATGTGAGACTCGGCAAAGGTGCCCGCCTGAGCATAGGGACTGCCGGCAACAAATGCCTGCGCCACCTCGAGCGAGGGCGCTTCGATCACGAGGACGAAGCCGGTAACGATCTGTTCACTCTCGCTGAGCGTCTGCCCACCATGATGAACGGTCACATCGGGATGTTGGGTGAGATCGTGAAGGTAGGCCGCAAATGCATCCTGCAATTGGAGCCGTTCCTGTCCCATTTCTTCTTTGTGAGTCGCGAAGACTACGAAATACATATAGCACTCTCCTTTATTACGCCAGGTCAAAGCGGTCGAGATTCATCACCTTGTCCCAAGCATCTACGAAGTCGCGCACGAACACATCCTGTGCATCGTCACATCCATAGACTTCCGCATAGGCTCGGAGTTCGGAGTTTGAACCGAAGACGAGATCCACCCTGGTGCCGGTCCACTTGAGCGCACCGGTCTGAGAATCGCGTCCCTCAAACACGTCCTGCGCTGCGGAGGTCGCATTCCACTCGGTGTTCAGGTCGAGCAGATTCACGAAGAAGTCATTGGTCAACGTCCCCGGCTGATCGGTGAACACGCCGTGTTCAGACTGCCCGGTATTCGCATTCAAGACGCGCATGCCACCAACGAGCACCGCCATCTCGGGAGCGGTGAGCGTTAGCATGTATGCCCGCTCCACCAACAGTTCCTCCGCTGTACCTTCCTGCCCTGCCTGGAGATAGTTGCGGAACCCGTCCGCGGTGGGTTCGAGCACGTCGAAGGACTCCGCGTCGGTCCACTCCTCCGTCGCATCCGTACGGCCCGGTGCAAACGGAACCTGCACGTCATGACCGGCATTCCTGGCAGCCTGCTCAACGCCTGCGCACCCGGCCAGAACGATCAAGTCAGCAAGGGAGACTCGTTTTCCGCCAGTCTGCGCGTTGTTGAAATCCGCCTGGATCTGCTCCAGCGTCTGCAGCACCTCACCGAGTGCCGCAGGATCGTTTACTTCCCAGTCCTTTTGCGGCGCAAGACGGACGCGCGACCCGTTCGCCCCACCGCGCTTGTCGGTGCCGCGGTACGATGCCGCCGACGCCCAGGCGGTCGAGACCAGTTGAGAAACGGACAGTCCGGAGGCGAGAATCTTCGCCTTGAGGTCGGCGACATCCTGCTCCCCGATCAACTCGTGATCCACATCGGGAACCGGGTCTTGCCACAACAGCGGCTCTTCGGGAACCAGAGGCCCGATATACCGACTGCGGGGCCCCATGTCGCGATGGAGCAACTTAAACCACGCCCTGGCGAAGGCGTCTTCAAATTCTGCCGGGTTTTCGAGGAAGCGCTTTGCTATAGTCGCATACTCCGGGGCCTTTCTCAGCGACAGGTCTGTAGTGAGCATCATGGGGGCGTGCTTCTTCGACGGATCGTGCGCATCTGGCACGGTGGCCACTTCGGATGCATTCGCGGGCGTGTACTGCGATTTACCAGCTGGACTCTTCGTCAACTCCCACTCGTAGTTGTGCAGGTTCTCGAAGAACTCGTTGTCCCACTTCACCGGATTACTGGTCCAGGCGCCTTCCAGGCCGCTGGTGATCGTATCGCCGCCTCTGCCACAGCCATGGCTGTTTTTCCAGCCGAGGCCCTGTTCCTCTATGCTGGCCCCCTCTGGTTCGGCACCGACATTATCCTCAGCAGCAGCACCATGTGCTTTGCCAAATGTGTGTCCCCCGGCAATAAGCGCAACTGTCTCCTCGTCATTCATCGCCATGCGTTTGAACGTCTGGCGAATGTATTCTGCTGCAGCGACCGGGTCCGGGTTGCCATTCGGCCCCTCCGGGTTCACGTAAATCAGGCCCATGTGGTCGGCGCCGAGCGGTCCCTGAAGCTCGCCGTCGGCGTCGTGGCGTTGATCGTCGAGCCACGTCGTCTCGGAGCCCCAGTCCGTCTCGTCAGCCTCCCAGACATCCGGGCGTCCAAAGGCAAAACCAAAGGTCTTGAACCCCATCGACTCCAGCGCGCAGTTGCCGGCGAAGATGATCAGATCGGCCCAGGAGAGCTTCCGGCCGTACTTCTGCTTAATCGGCCAGAGCAAGCGGCGTGCCTTGTCCAGATTCCCATTGTCGGGCCAGCTGTTGAGGGGCGCAAAGCGTTGATGGCCAGATCCTCCGCCACCCCGGCCATCACTGATGCGATAAGTACCTGCGGCGTGCCATGTCATGCGGATGAAGAGCGGCCCATAGTGGCCGTAGTCAGCGGGCCACCAGTCTTGCGAGGTCGTCATCACCTCTTCGATGTCCTTCTTCAGCGCATCGACGTCAAGGGTCTTAACCGCCTCAGCGTAATCGAAATCCTTGTCCATTGGATCGGACAGGGGTGAATTCTGACGGAGATCCTTCAGGTCCAACTGATCTGGCCACCAGTCCTGATTAGAAGTCATTTCGTTCCTCCTGTAAAGTGTTTTCTGAGTATGGCGCAACCTTCTATAATTGTTGCAAGCCTGCGGAAAGAAAAATAAATGGGTTCTCTCTTTCCCATGCAAGAGGAATTTGGTTCGGGTAATTCAGCTTCGCATCGTATTGGCTCATGTGACTGATCGCTCTCCTTTCCGATATTCCTCGACATAGAGAAATATCGCTGGAAATGACCGGTATCGGAAACTATATTGTTAAGAGAGCAGTTCGAACCTTACGGATTATTCTGAAAAAGCTGAATTATTTTAGACAGAGAGGAGTTATCAGATGTTTGAATTGATTTTTTTTGCGAGTTTTGCCGTTTTCTTTTCTTTTATGTGTTCACTTTTTGAAGCGGCATTGTATTCAGTTCCTATTGGTCATATCGAATCGCTGGCAAAAACTGGCAGTGTTTCTGGCCGGTTATTGAAAAAGTTTAGAGAAAATGTGGATGTGCCTATTGCGGGTATCCTATCCCTTAATACAATTGCGCATACGGGTGGCGCCGCCCTTGCTGGCGCGGCAGCGGCAGAAGTTCTGGGTGAGCCGTGGTTGCCGCATTTTTCAGTGGTATTTACCCTGGTGATACTTTTATTTTCTGAGATTATTCCAAAGACGGTTGGCGTGGTTTATGCCCGGCATCTCGTATCCCTGATTGCCTATCCCATCCAGGTCTTGATCTGGATACAAGCACCGCTTATCTGGCTGTGCCAATTTGTGACGCGGCTAATATCTCATGGTAAAGTTGAACATGTCGTATCTTCAGAGGAACTCATAGCATTGGTAAATATGGGGCGCCATGCGGGAACCATTAATGCAGAAGAAGGCAGTGCTATTCAGAATATTCTATTGTTAAAAGAGAAAACAGTTCAGGAAATAATGACACCGCGCACGGTCATTTATTCGCTTCAAGCCCAGCAAAAAGTAAATGAGGTGTTGCAAGATGGTGTTCCATCGTATAGTCGCATTCCCATAGTAGATGAAGATGCCGAAGATGTTGTTGGGATCGTGTACCGTCGGGATATTTTGTCGTCGGCTGCCGAAGGTCGCGAAGATATTCCCGTTCAAAGTCTCTCTCGTGGCGCGCACTTTGTGGTGGAAACGCTGACATTGGATCGGGTGTTGCGCACGTTTCTTGAGCGCAGGCAACATCTGTTTGTCGTGATCGATGAATACGGTGGATTGGCTGGTGTGGTGACCCTGGAAGACGTGCTTGAAGAGATAATTGGACGTGAAATTGTGGATGAAACAGATGAGGTTGTTGATCTACGCGCACTTGCCCGTCGTCGTCGCCGTCAGGCTATGGAGAACATAGAGTAAATACGCAAAGAATGACCGGTATTGGAAGCTATATTGTCAAGTGTATTTCCCTCTTCTAACACGGAGAAACAGCCGATGAAAACAAAATGGTTCATCTTTGTATTTTGCCTTTGCAGTTTTATGGGACTGGCTCTGGCGCAACAGAGGACGTCGGAGACGGACCCGCGCTTCAAAAGATTCCTGGCACAGTACCCCAAGGCGGATAAGAATAAGGACGGAATTCTTACAGCAGCGGAATGGCGCGCATATCAGGCCGAAACAATTGGTCCAAACAGCACCCAACCCAACCGGACTGGCGCGCGGATACAAAAGACCCTGATTCACAAACCGGACAAAGCCGAGTTCACCAAATTCATAGAAATGGGAAAAAACTCGGCGCAACGAGGTCCCCTATCCTTTGAGAAAGGAAATGGACTCCGAATCGTAATGACAGGACATAGCTGGGTCGCACCGGGCCGAAACAAGCTCCTCGAAATTGCCGCGGCGGCGGGATACACGGGCCATCGCCAGCGCATCCACGGAGGGGGCGGATCGACAGGAGCCGCCAATGCAATATGGCTCAAAGAATTCGGCAAATGGAACGAAGACACACCCCCTGCGCCCATTTTGCTGCCCGCGATTGCGACTGGAGAATGGGACGTCATGACCTGGGGTTGCTATTACGATGACCTGCCCGAGTATTACACACAGTGGATCGACTTCTGCCTTGAGAACAATCCCGAAATGAGATTCTACATCCAGGACGGATGGCCACGACATCTTCCCTCTTATAAGGAAATGCAGCCCGACGAAGTAATGGCCAGCCTGGAGGCCGATCACAAATACCTGCAAAAAACCATCGATGAACTGCTATACACCCGTTTGAAAGAGAAATATCCTGGAAAAGTTCACATGATCCCAGCGGGAGAAGCCGTCATGAAGATGATCCGGTTGTACCATGAAGGGAAGCTGCCCGAATTTGACTGCATCGATGAAAATCGAGGACGAGTCGGCAAACGCGGGATCTATCGAGACGGCGGTCACCTATCCAGAACAAGCGGGATTGAACAACTGGCGGGATATATGTACTTCGGAATGCTTTACCGAAGAAGCCCGGAAACCATCGCCGATTACGTGCCGGAAGGAATCCCCGAAAGAGTTGATAGGATTATGCGTCGGGTGGCCTGGGAAGCAATCGTTGAAAGCCCCTATGCCGGCATAGACGATGAAAACCAGGATGGGCTGGCAGATTAGGCGATTAACAAAGGAATCTGCTATGAAAAGAGACGAGATACGCGACAAGAATTGGAACCGGGAATTGCTGGAAAAGGGATATTTCATCTTTCAGGGATTGTTGAACCGCGACGATATCCCCATAATCAAAGAGCGCGTTCGGTTTATTGCCGAACACGCCGACATATACGAGCGATTGGGGATCGGGCATGTGAAGGAGGACAAGCCGAATGCCCGGAATCCATTGCACCGCTTTTATCGATTGAATAGTCCGGCGTATCACAATGAGACGCTCTGGAAAAAGATGATTTCAAATCCGCGAACCGTCGGGCTGGTGCGCTCTGTCTTACAGGATGACTTTTGTGTAAACGCCGGTGGTTTCTTCCTAAAACCCCCCAGACACGGTTCTATTACCCCCTGGCATCAGGACTCTGCAGCCTGGAACATGCCACCTGCCCCCTATGACCCCAACGAGCCTATGATGTTTGATTTCTGGATTGCAATTGATCGGGCAACAAAAGAGAATGGATGCTTACAATTGATTCCTTTTTCACAGAAACTGGGACGCATTGCACACCAGCGGCAGGGCAATAAGCTCACGGAAGTGGATCCGCGCGATCACGGCTATAACCTGGAACAGGACGCGGTGGCCTGTGAAATGGAACCTGGAGATATTCTGGTATGGCATCAAAATGCATTGCACTATAGCGGACCAAACCACTCAGACAAACAACGCATCGGCCTGGCAGGGACATTTATTGCCAAACGCGATGTGCCCTGGATGCGGGCGATCCGTCCTGGAAACAAATATCTGGATTATTTGCCCGTATGTGAAAACGGCCACCCCCTCGATTTACCGAAAGAATTCCTGATTGATGAAGATCAGGTACTGGCGATGGCGAGTTAGGGAAACTATGAGGACACAAATATGCAAGAGAAACCGAATATTCTGCTAATTCTAACAGATCAACAGCGCTGGGATCTGCTGGGGTGTTATGGTGCGCCCCAGTGCAGAACACCACATATTGACAACCTGGCAAGCCGGGGTGTGCGTTTCAACAATGCTTTTCCGCTTATCATCCCATGTGCGCCCGGTCGGGCCGCGCTATTTACAGGTCGGTACGGTCACATCACCGGGGTTGAAACCAACGGTGGGCAGTTGGATCAGTCGCTTCCCAATTTTGCGACAGAGCTACCACGGGCGGGATACAACCTGGGATATGCGGGAAAGTGGCATGTGGATCACCAAAAGAACCCAAGTGATTGGGGATTTCGCTGTAAACGAGATTTCCCCAAATATGGCTATCCCGCATCCAATATCAATATGCCAGGTATCAAGAGCGGTGCGCAGAAAGATTCCCAGATTGCGAGGAATTACCTGGACTATTTGAACGAGAAGAACCTGGAACCGCCAGTGCTTATAGAAGCGTTCTATGCGCAGGGCAATCCAGGACAGCGAAATCGGGAACTGCACGGCCTCCATGCCGGAACTATTGAGCACAATTTCGAAGCCATGGTTGCTTCGGAAACAGTTGAGCTTATGCGGGCGTATGCACAGAAAGAAGATCCCTTTTTTATCTGGACCAACTTCTGGGGCCCGCACAGTCCGTGTATCGTGCCGGAACCGTATTACTCGATGTACGACCCAAAGTCAATTCCAGAGGACCCGAGTTTCTGCGATACGCTGGAGAATCGTCCCTATGTTCAGACTCTGGTATCTCGTTATTGGGGGATTGATCCCAACAACTGGGACGAATGGGCAGAGATTACGGCGCGCTACTGGGGGTATATGACGATGATCGATGATCTGGTGGGGCGTATGCTTTCCGAGTTGGAAACGCTCGGTCTGGCTGAAAACACACTTGTTGTATTTTCCACCGATCACGGAGACAATATGGGTGCACACAAGCTGTTTGAAAAAGGGCCTTATTTTGATGAGGAGAGCTTTCGCCTGCCTCTGATCGCAGCGCATCCCGAATGCCGACAGCCAGGCCGGGAGAACGACGAATTTGTCTATCTGCAGGATCTGTTCCCGAGTTTTTTGGAAGCCGCAGGTCTGCAACCCGATATTGTACCCGACACACAGAGCATTCTTCCACTATTGAAGGGTGAGGATGAACCGACGGGACGTGACAGCGTGTATTGTCAGTTCAACGGCCAGATTCAGGAGCACAAGTCTCGTATGGTGCGCACCAGGACGCACAAGTTCGCATTTAATCAGTCGGATATTGGAGAACTCTATGACCTCGAAAACGATCCGCACGAATTGCACAACCTCTACGGTCACGAGACACACAAGGCATTGCAGGAATCGCTGATGCAATGTATGCAAGATCACATGGAACGCGTGAAAGACCCGATGCTCGGTGAGTTCAGGCGGGTGCGATATATTTACTGATTGCTCGATGGAGAATAGTTATGAATGTTGTAATTTTAATGAACGATCAACACGCGCATTCCTTCCTCGGATGTGCGGATTATCCGGGGTTGCAGACACCAGCGTATGATCGCTTGGCTCAGGAGGGCATGCGGTTTACGCAGGCAACGTGTGCTGTATCGCCGTGTTTGCCGAGTAGGCATTCGATGTTGCACGGGCGATATGCATTTCAGTCAGGGATTTATTCCAATCGGCATTTACTGAATCCCGCACAAATCCCCGAGTGGACAATGGGAAAGGCGTTTGGACAGGCGGGTTTTGTAACGGGTGCCTTTGGCAAGATGCATACAATACCGTATCAGGCGGCTATTGAACGCGACAACTATTACGGATTTGATCATCGGGCAGGGCCGTTTCACGAGACGGGCGAGCGTATGGACAGCCATTTTGTGGCGGAACATCGGGATTGGGCGGAGACGGGGACGGGCGAGCGGGAAGCGCGTGGAATTGGTCGGGGTGGAGACAATTGTGCGGCGGCATTTAAGGGATTTACGACCAGCTTGAGATTAGAGCAAACGCGCGACTGGTGGGTTGGCGGACAGGCTGCTGCCTTTGTGGAAGAGAACAAGGACAATCCGTTTTTCATGATTTGCAGTTTGTCAGGGCCTCACGCCCCTCATGTAACGCCAGCTAATTTGGCAGATTTATATGACCCTGCCGACGTTGCGTTACCACCTGAACCGCCGGATAATTTACCCGATAGAGATGCTTATCCCAATTTTGTCGGGTTAGAGCGAGAAGAACTACGAGATGCGATTGCAAATTACATGGCTTTTGTCACGGCCTGCGACCGGAGTCATCAGCAAGTGATAGACGCCCTGGATTGCAATGGATTGTACGATGACACGCTGATCATTTTTCTCTCTGACCACGGTGAGTTGTTGGGATCGCGAGGGCTAACCGCATTTTCGAAATACAATCTCTACGAACAGGCCATTCGCATTCCATTCATTGTGAAACCGCCAAAGGGATTTCAAACGGGTTTGGTGAGCGATTCCCTTGTGAATCTGTTGGATGTACTACCTACAGCATTCGATTTTGCAGGGATGGATATTCCCGTGCATTTACCCGGCATGAGTTTGAAGGCGCGGGTTGAAGGTCGTGAACGTGAACGCGAGGTGGCGATTACAGAGTTACAGTATCCGCGAGATTTGAGCCTGAGCATTCGCACGCAAGAGTGGAAATATATTCACGGATCTTATGGACCAGAGCTGTATCACATTGCTGAAGATCCGTATGAGTTTGTAAATTTGGCAAATGACCCGGCACATGCACCGCGAATTGCAGAACTACAAGCAGGCGCAATCGCTGAGTATCGGTGGGCGTTTGAGCGCGGATCAAAACAGTGGGTGGATTATCCGACACAACCGTGGAATGCGATGACGCTTTAAGTGAGTTTCAACAGGAGAAAGATGGTTCGAATACAAAACAGTGTGGATTTCCTGAACATCCAAAATAGGAGATCTGAGCCTTGGCAGATATAATAAAAATTGGTACAGCACAACGAGACATCACACCATCTACGGGATCGGCCATGGGTGCTTTTCCCGTAAACCGCTCGCCCCTGCAACCCCGCATTGCAGAAGGTATCCATGACCCATTATACGTCAAAGCACTGGCACTATCTGACGACGCGACCACTATCGTCATTTGCTCGGCAGATCTCCTGAGCTTTCAGTGGATCGACGTCGATGCCATGCGCGATGCTTTTGCCGCACAATCCGATCTTCCGCCCGAAAACCTGATCCTGTGCAGCACCCACAATCACAGTGGCCCAGAATGCATCTATTACTTTGGCGGAAGCCCCGAAGATGATGCGATTGTTCACCTGAGAAAGCAGGTTGTCGATGCTGCTGTCGAATCTCTAACCAATCTCAAACCCGCCACACTCTCAACGGGCGCTGTCAACACCGACCTCGCCTACAACAGACGCCAGATATTGCCCGACGGAAGCTTTAAATCGTTTAACCTCAATCCCGAAAAACTACCCAACGGCCCTGTTGACCCCGCAGTCACTGTCCTGCGATTCGACACACCCCAAGGCCAACCCATCGCGGCCGCAATCCACTTTGCCGCTCATCCCGTCATCATGATGACCGCCAATCGTCTCTTCACCGCCGAATATCCCGGTGCTACCTGTCACCACTTTGGAGCAGGCACATCTGTACCCTTCTCAATATTTTTACAAGGGGCATGTGGCAACATACTTCCGATTCAGGAACCCAGAGACAATTATGATACGGTCGAAGAAATGGGCAAAGCGCTCGCCAGAGAAGCCATCGTTGCCTGGACGCAAGCAAGGCCAGAAACAAATCTTTCACTTAAAGTAGAGCGCTGGCAAGACACACTTCCCAACCGATACACAAACGAAAAAACCATCCGAATCGAAATCCCCGCCATCCGCATAAGCGACGACCTATCACTCGTCTTCTGGCAGGGTGAACCCTTCATCGAGCTATCGCTATCCACCCAATCGTCATCCCCCTTTGCGCGCACGATTGTCATGGGCTATTCCCAGGGATCATGTGGCTATGTCCCAAATCGCCGCGCGTATAACTTCGGAGGCTACGGCGTTATCCCCTACCCAAGCGACCCACTCGAATACAACCGCGCCTGCGTTATTCCCGGCACAGGTGAACGCTGGATTGACGAAACACAAATCTTACTCACAAAACTGCACGATAATTCATCCCACAAGGAACGCTCCAATGCCTGAACTCGCAATCAACGGTGGTTCAAAAACGGTTAATAGAGACCTCCGCCAACCCTGGCCGGTTCACGATGAACGCGAAGAAAAAGCCGTTGTCGGCGTCCTTCGCAGTCACAAATGGGGGCGCAGTGGCTTTGACTATTACAACCATGGCGACAGCAAACTCTACGCATTTGAACAGGCTTTTGCAGAATTTCACGACAGCAAATACGCCCTTGCTGTCTCCACAGGCACCACAGCACTCGAAACCTGCTTGCGCGCCCTCGGC
Source organism: Gemmatimonadota bacterium (assembly GCA_026705765.1). Taxonomy (NCBI): domain Bacteria; kingdom Pseudomonadati; phylum Gemmatimonadota; species Gemmatimonadota bacterium. The sequence goes on along the minus strand of JAPPAB010000162.1, from coordinate 9,772 downwards.
GTCGAAGCTGGCTGTGAAGTCATTGTCCCTGCATCAACTTATATCGCATCTGCTTCCTGCGTCATGATTTGCAATGGCATTCCCATCTTTGCCGACATCGACCCGCGCAACTACACCATCGACCCCAAAAGCGTAGAAGCCCTCATCACGCCGCGCACACGGGCAGTGGTTGCCGTAGATATGGGCGGCATGCCCTGCGATACAGATGCTCTAAGTGACATCTGCCGCAAATACAACATCGGTCTGGTCAGCGACTGTTCTCATGCACACGGCGGGCAATGGAGAGGCAAAGGCGTGGGATCTCACGCCGACATTGCTGGTTTCTCCTGCATGCCCGGCAAAGTACTCGCTATAGGCGAAGGCGGCGTGGTGATGACCAAAGACGAAAGCCTGTACGAAAAAGCCTTTCGGTATCATCACGCAGGCCGAGACAGAGGCGAAGAAAGTATGAACTTCACCTGGCCTGCCACAACCTTAAGACTGGGCGAATTTGAAGCGGCCATCGGCCTGATCGCACTCACCCGCCTCGAAGAACAGGCAGAAATTCGGTGGGAAAATCTCAAGTACCTCCACAAAGGAATGGAATCTATTCCCGGACTCACTGGCCTCGACATTGACGAGCGCGTCACCCGCTGGAACCCCTATCGCTGGCACTTCAAATTTATCTCCGAAGAATTTGAAGGCATCCACCGCGAACGATTCCGCAAAGCGCTCCAGGCTGAAGGCGTACCCTGTGGCATTGGCCCGACAAAGCCCCTCTATCAATTTAGCATGTTTGCCAGCGGCAAATGGGGCGAAACAGGCTGTCCAATCCGCTGTCCGTTGTATCAGGCTGATCCCATCGACTACACCAAAGTCTATTGTCCCGAAGCCGAGCGCATTCACGAAACCGAAGCCCTTGATCTCACGCACCGCATACTTCTCGGATCGCGCGAAAACATGGACCTCATTCTCGAAGCGTTCCAAAAATTGCGGGATAATATTGATGAATTGATTGATGTCTATTTTGAGAATTGAAGGATTGTGATAATGCCAAAGAAAAATTGTTTTAAGGAGCAACAAGCGAGGCCCAACATTGTCATGTTTTATATAGACGACTGGGCATGGAACGGATCACCGGTTGCCATGGATGACACCCTGGAGAATTCCCTCATGCCCGTCTTGCAAATGCCGAACATCCAAAAGCTGGCAAATGAGGGCATGAAGTTTCGCAATGCCTATGGAGCGCCCCAATGTGCACCTGCTCGTGTGTGCGTACAGACGGGGCTGTCTGCTCCACACAGTGGTTTCACGGTATATCTGGGGGCAAGAGAGCCCTACTACGACACGAAAAGGGAATATCGGCATTTCCCGCTGGTCCCGAACGTGTCCGACCGAGAACTCGACGAAGACGCAGTCACCATTCCCAAAGCTCTCAAGCCACTGGGTTATGTCAGCGCCCACATTGGCAAATGGCACATGAGAGGCGATCCTGCAAAAGCGGGCTACGTATTACACGATGGTGCTACCGACAATAATCCCGGCAATACCCTGAAGTACGGACTGGAGAGGGACGAGCGGACGCCCAGGCGACTACCCAAAGATATGGCCGATCCCAAGTTGATGTTCAGTATTACTGAAAAGGCAATTGGCTTTATGGAAGAACAGGTAGAAAAAAGCAATCCCTTTTACCTCCAGATATCTCATTATGCCATGCACGCGGGTTATGAATGCCTGGATAAAACGCGTGAAAAGTATGTGAACCACCCACTGGTGCAGGAGTGGTATAAAAAAAACAATAAACATCCCGACACAGTCAACCGTGGAGATGATCCCGTAATTTGGTTGGGAATGGGTGAGGACCTGGACGGTCGGATCGGCGCAGTGCTCGACAAGCTCAGGGAACTGGGGATTGAGGATAACACCTATATTATCGTAGCAGGTGACAACGGGTACCGACACGAAGAAGTCGAAATCATACCCGACTACAAGCAACCGTTACACGCAACAAAGTGGTGGTTGTGGGATGGAGGCATCCGGGTGCCTATGATTGTCAAGGGTCCGGGAGTCAAACCTGGCTCGGCTTTTACCGGCAATGTGATCAACTATGACTTCTTACCCACCTTCGTTGATTGGGCTGGTGGCGACTCGGAAAAATTGCAGAATATCGACGGTGTCAGCCTCGCGGATTACATGGCGGGAAAAGAGCCGGACGATGCCTTTCTAAATCGCTATCTCTATTTTCATTATCCTCATTATCGGAATTCTGTGCCACATTCGGTCATTATTTCTGGTTCGTCCAAAGTGATCCATTTTTACGAACGACCGGATATCCCAATGTTGTTCGACCTTTCTGGCGACATTGGCGAGGTTACCAACATTGCAAAGCAAAATCCGGAAACACACCAGAAACTCTACGACGAGATGATGCGCTATCTCGAACTGGTCGAGGCGCGATTCCCGAAGGTAAACCCGGATTATGATCCGGAGATTTACAAGAGCGATAGAAGAACCAGAGCGCGTATTCACTGGGGACCGTTTGAAGGGCAGCGCGCTCTGGATGACGATGAAATTTAGACGATTTATTAAAGGAGATCGAAAATGCTGACGCCACAACAGTGTGAGTCTTATCAAAAAGAGGGCTACCTCTTAGTCCCGGATCTGTTCTCGGCCAACCACTTGTCAGAGATGCTTGAGGCCGCGGAAAAAAATGCTTATGGAAAGTCTTTTTCCGAGTTCATTGCCGAATTGAAAGCCAATCCCGACCTTGAGAATGAGCTGAGACTGCCCGGAGCAGGTCTCGGGATGGCCGGTCCCAGAGCGGAGTTCTGTGACATTCCAACAGGGGTAGGAGTCATTGACCAGGTCCTGGAACACGACCCTTTTCTGGATGCTCTGGAACAACTTCTGGATACGCCTGATATACATTACCATCATGGTTACGTCTATATCCGAAACGGCAGAATAGATAGAAAGGCCCCAACAAAGCCGGAAATCGAATTTCACCTGGATTGGGCCAAACCCTTTATTCCCCCTCACCCGGATTGGCAGCGATATGGCCATATTCAGGCCTGGGTCTTTCTGGACGATATTGATGAAGATTGTGCGCCTGTTCGGTTGGTCCCAGGAGTACACGACAAAATGGGCGATATCTTGCGTGTGATTGAGGACGACGGCCTGGGCTTTGGCGACATCCGCAAGGTACCTCACTCCTACCGCTTTGCCGATATCCGCAAAATTCTTCACGCACAAGAACCCGTCTCAATCACCGGGAAAGCTGGCAGCGTTCTCTTCTACAGTGGACACACGCCACACGCAGCGCAACCTTTTGCAGACAAGGACAGGCAACGCGCCGTCATCTTCTTTTCAATAGGACGCAGAGACACCATGCCCTGGACATCGACCGGAAAAAGGGAAGCTGAAGTGATTCGGCGCTTGAAACCCTTTTTGGGCAAAACGACATCGAGGGTTCGCAGTCTCTTCGGCTGGCCGAAACCCGGTGACGCAATGTACACACCCACCGCCGTTGAACTGATAAAGAACGCATATCCTGAAATGGACGTCAGCGATTACCTTTGAAGAACTGGATTTCTAAAAACCTGGATGTAATGCATTGAAACGAGAAGACTACTATCAATGGGCTGAACGAGCTGCACGGTGGGGCACCGAATACCTGACCACGCTCGAAGAACGGCCCGTTCGGGCGCAGACTGAACCGGGCGAGATCGCTGCGATGCTGCCTCTATCGCCACCGGAAGAGCCTGCAGGCATGGAGACGATCTTCGCCGACTTTGAGCGCATTGTGCCGGACGGCATGACGCATTGGCAACACCGGCGCTTTTTTGCGTACTTCAGCGCCAACGCTGCGCCGGTTTCGATGATCGCCGAAAATTTGACGGCGGTCATGGCTGCCCAGTGCATGCTCTGGCAGACCTCACCCGCAGCTACGGAGATTGAAACTCGGATGGTTGACTGGATGCGCCAGGCACTCGGGCTACCAGAAGGATTTCAGGGGGTTATCCAGGATACGGCAACGTCGGCAAATGTCTGCGCCGTACTGGCGATGCGCGAGCGCACACTCGGCTGGCGCGGGATCGATTCTGGAATAGCAGGAGAGAAACAACTCCGGATCTACGCATCGCCAGAGACCCATTCGTCGGTTGACAAGGCGATTCGCATCGCCGGTATCGGCCAACGGAATCTGGTCAAAGTCCCGACCGATGGTTCCTGGGCACTCGACCCGGAGGCGCTCCGCCGGGCGATCAACGCAGATCGCGCCGCGGGTTTTCTTCCGGCCGGTATCGTCCTCTGTGTTGGAGGCACATCAATTGGCGCATCCGACCATGTGCGCCAGACCATAGAAGTGGCACGAGAGCATGATCTCTACGTCCACATCGACGCCGCGTGGGCCGGTTCCGCGATGATCTGTCCCGAGCTACGGAAGTTGTGGGAGGGCGTCGAGGAAGCCGACAGTATTGCCTTCAATCCCCACAAGTGGCTCGGTGCGCAGTTCGACTGCTCAATCCAGTTTCTCGCGGACCCGGAACCACAGGTTCGCACCCTCGGCATCCGTCCGGATTATCTGCAGACCCTCGGTCAAACCGAGATCACCAATTACAGCGAGTGGACGATCCCCCTGGGACGCCGATTTCGAGCCTTAAAACTCTGGTTCCTGCTTCGCGCCCACGGCCTCAAAGACCTCCGACAGCGCATCCGGAACCACATTGCCTGGGCTGAGGAGGCCGCCGCCGCGATCGCATCTCTGGACGGCTTTCGCCTGATAACGGACTGCCACCTTTCGCTCTTCACGTTCCAGTACGCCCCCGACGGTGAAAACGCCAACGACGCCACCGAACGCCTGCTCCGCGCGGTCAATGATGACGGCCGTATCTACCTGACGCAGACGATCCATGAAGGACAATTCGTCATTCGCTTCCAGGTCGGGCAGTTCGACTGTCGCAGGGAAGATGTCCTCCTCGCGGTCGATGTACTGCGCGAACTGGCCTATGCGAGCCATCCCGATCCTCAGAACTGATATTGTCTCTGATCTCCATAACCATAAGTTTATACTTTTCAAGCAATTAAGGAAATACCAATGAAAAACCACCCAAATATCATCTTCATGGTCGCCGACAACCTCGGTCGCGAAGCAGTCGATTATTATGGAGAAGGGATATTCGAAACTCCCAGATTGAACACAATGGCGAGCGAGGGCGTTGTATTCGACAACTGCCTGATCGCCACCCCGCTGTGTTCACCCGCGCGTTGTGCCTGGAACACGGGCAGACATCCGTATCGGGTTGGCATCAACTCACAGACACGCCCAGATGATCCGGAATCCGGCCTCTCACTCCGGGAAATCTCTCTGGCCAGACTTTTGCGAAATGCCGGATACACGACAGGACTGTTTGGAAAATGGAACCTGGGATATGCCGCAAAATTCAATCCGCTACACCACGGCTTTCATGAATTTTACGGCAGCAACGCAGGCCATGCCGACTACTACACCCACCTTTACAACCGCGACATGAAAAGCCACTTTTTTCGCGGCCTGGAACCCATAGCGCACGAGGGCTACTTCGATACCCTGTTTACGGATGAGGCCATCAAATTTATCAACCGCCAATCCCAAGAGCCAGAGTCCTTCTACCTGAATCTCCCCTTTTATGCCCCACACGGTCCCTACCAGGCCCCACCCGGATACTATCACAGCGACGATCCAATGGTAAACTACCAGTATATGGTCGAATATCTGGACCTGTGCGTGGGACGCGTACTGGATGCGGTACACCACGCCGGTATTGCGGAAAATACGCTCATCGTCTTCCTGAGCGACCAGGGAGGCAGCCGGACCAATGGTTATGGCAGAACTCTCTGGGAACGTTCACTAAGAGTAATCTGCAACGCGGTCTGGCCGGGAAAAATCGCTCCAAATACAAAAATCCATACCCCCTGGGTACACTACGATCTCTACGCGACATTCGCCGCTCTCGCCGGTGCAACTGTGCCCGATGATCGCGTCATTGACGCCCAAAACGCGTGGCCTCTTTTCAAAGGTAAAGAGCAACCCCTGAACCGCACCCTGCACTGGACGTATAGGACAGAAGACGCAATCCGTGAAGGCAATCTAAAACTCCACGCCACAGACGGCAAACCAGACGGCCTGTTCGATCTGAGCGTTGATCCGGATGAACAACGCGACCTGCGCGCGACCTTCCCTGAAAAAGTTGAGAATATGATGGCAGAGCACCATGCTTGGAAACAAACTTGCGAAGCCCAACAAACATCAAAAGCCTGATCCCCCAAACCATTGGAAAGATGAACACCATGAAACCGTCGCAACGAACCAAACAACGCATGACACGCTCAATACTGGTGGTCATTTGCTCCTGCATTTTCTTCGCTCAAGGGCAGGCGCAGCAGGAACGCCTGAAGGGTGCCGTCAAATCCCCGATAGCTAACGTCAAGGCGGATGTATTCGACCGCGTCGAGCACCATGAGACGGATAACGACGGGGTGGCACTCCACTACGTCACCTTGGGCGAAGGCCCCGTTATTCTCTTTGTCCATGGCTTTCCCGATTTTTGGTACACCTGGCGCGAACAGATGGCCGCTCTTTCCGACAACTATAAGACCGTCGCTATGGACACACGCGCCTACAACAAGAGCGGCAAGCCCGAAGGCGTGGAACACTACACCATGTCCCATCTCATGTCGGATGTCGAAGCTGTGATCAAGGACCTGGAGGTCGACTCGGTCACCCTCGTTGGTCACGATTGGGGTGGCGCCATTTCGTGGCGGTTCGCCATGCACTATCCGCAACTCGTCAACAAGCTGGTGATCTGCAATCTGACTCACCCGAAGGGCTACGGCACCGTGCTGCGTAACGCGACGGCAGAGCAAAAGAAGAATACGCAATACATTACCGACTTTCAAACGCCTGAATACGAAAAACGGTTCTCGCCCGAGGTGCTTACACGTATTTCGGTGGGTAATGCCCCAGACGAAGTGCGGCAGCGCTACATCAATGCGTTCTCCCAATCCTCGGTCAAGGGCATGCTCGACTATTACCGGGCGGCCTACAGCGGTCTAACTGCGGGGGCTGGCCAGAGCCTGGAGATGCCCAATCTCACCATGCCCGTATTGCAATTCCACGGGTTGAAAGACAAGGCTGTTGACAAAGACGGGTTACGCGACACGTGGAATTGGATCAACAAGGACTACACACTCGTCACCATCCCCAGCAGCGGCCATTGGGTTCAACGAGACGCAGCGGATATGGTCAGTAATACCATGCGCTGGTGGCTAAAGAGCCGTCACTGAAGGCGCTGGATTTCCCGTTGTGTGAGGCCCCGGCGATAGATACGAACGTCTCGCAGGGCACCTTTGAAATAGTCGTGGGCGCCAAAGCCGATTAAGAGAGGACAATTGGAATTGAGGTCGTAGCGTTTTGGATTGAAGCTGTCTGTTGTAGCGACGGAGATTCCATCGACGTACAGGGTCAGAACACCGCCTTGCTTGACGGCGGCTACGTGTCGCCATCCTTCGAGAAATGTGTGGTCCCAGGTGGCGACTTTTCCGGCTTCGACCGAATAGACGTGTCCAGACGGCAGGGTGCCGGCATAGAGGCGACCCTGATAAACGGCCATGGACCAGACCCGCCGCAGAGGCGCGGACGTGTGGTCCAGAGACTCTAAAAATGTGAACTGATTACCATCCATCCGCCAGACATTGGCCATTGGGAGCGAGCCAATATAGACCTTGCCGTTGTAAAGTCCCATGGCCATGATTTCACGTTCGTATCCGACCCTGCCCAGACAGGTCCAGGTCGTGTTGCCGTCATATCGATAGACTTCTCCCTGAGGCCAGGTGCCGACATAGAGCTGGCCCTTGAAAGTAACCGCCGAGTAGGTCTGAGTAGAAGTTTCGGGGCAGCCGCAGTCGGTCCATTCGGTGCCGCCTTCGTAGCGAAGAACCGGACCGCCGTTGACGAGGGTGTAGAGCCGGTCCCGATAGACGGTGAAACTCATCAGCCGCACATCTGGACCTATAGGCGTCCAGGAGGTGCCGCCATCATAGACAAAGGCACCCTCGCGATAGAGGCTGGTGGCGTAGAGCCGACCCTGATAAACCGTGAGAGCGGTGGCGTTGTCGGCTTTGCCCGTGTTGTGTCCCGTGGTGGGTGTTTCTTCGGGGGTGGCGTCTTCGATGCCTGGATGCCCGCAAAAAGTCCATTGACCATCGGCATCGACCCGATAGACCTGACCGCCGGGTGTGGTGTTCAGGGGGTCGCCCAGGGCGGAGCCGATGCTATTATACCGGCCGAGAGCGCAGTAGAGCGCGCCTTGAAATTCGACGACTGCGTTGACAGAGTTACATCCCACTGGATTGCCCAGGTCGGCCCAGCGTTTTTCCCCTTCGTAACGCCACAGGTGACCGACCTCGTCTTTGCCATTCTCGAAGGTGCCGGCGTACAGGTGTCCACCTATTGTTGAAAGTGCAGATATTTTGACTGCCTGACCGGGACGCCCACAATCGGTCCAGGACCCGAGATGCCCGTTGTCGATGCCAAAGTGGAGGTTGCGGTAATTCGACTGGGCGGTGGAGGTCATGCCGGTATTGGTGAGGACCGAGACCTGCCACCCCTGGCGGGTTTCCGGATCGAATTGGCCGAGGATATCGCCGACCACTTCGGTTTCTTCCGTATAGATCCATCCCGCGCATGAAAAATCACCTGTCCCTATAGACAGGTCGCAGGGAACTTCCAGAAAGGTCCCCACCCCATTGAATTGGGCGCTTTTTTGCCCACCAGATTCCCCAATTTCAATGCCGTGGTTTTGGATGGACAGGCCGCTTTCGGAATGGTCTTTCAGGTCTTCCCGGAATGGCCAGTGGGCGATTAAGTCGCGATCCATAGTGTTTTACTCCGAAATTAACTTCTGGGTGGTAATAAGGAATGTCGCTGATTACCTATGCTCTGCAATCCTGGCCAGAAAACGAGACAGCATTTCGGTGTCGATGCCCAATTCCTTCCGTTGGAACATGGATTCAAGAATCGCGATATCAAGTACATATTGCCCAGCCTGCCACATACACGGCCTGATGCAGACGGGGATGCCACCTCCGCTTCCGTGAGCTTCGTACCAGAGAGCATCCCGAGTCTTGCCTGATGTGTGAGCAGATAGCTCCTTCAGAATGCCTACACCGATAATCTCAGCCGGGCTTGCAAGGCTAAGTTCTTCGTAGATCTCGTGAGCCCTGATGAACTTTCGAGCCGCTAAGCCCGGATAAGCCGAGGAGGAAGGTTCATCACCGACTCCCCATATCTCCCTGTCTTCTTCCCTCACACACTCCGTGCAATGCGTGCCCTCGTTGAGACATCGCTGCCCGAACTCGGAGTCGATGTACTTCTGAACGAAAGGGTCGCTTACTCGTAGCATGATTCCTCCTTGGTTTGGGCGGTTAAAAGCAGAGCGAGATCTATAATCGAAAATACATCTCGCAAGCCGAATTATCAAATTGATTTTCCGATGCTCAGTTGATAGAATGGGAATGTTAAGCACCCGTTCTATCTCCCAAAAAATCGCGACGGCCGTGTGCAATCTTCTCAATGCCGTCGATGTCGTCAGCGGGGAGTCCTTCATAGACCTTTGCAGCCAGTTCAAGAAGGTCATCGAAACTTTTTTCAGAACCGAATGATTCATATGAAATTGTTACTTTATCAAATAGCCCGTAAAGCCCACAGCCTTTAGGCGTGGGAAGCAGACGCGAGTTGGCGAGCGTTGTTTTGCAA
>JAPPAB010000161.1 GCA_026705765.1 Gemmatimonadota bacterium | reverse complement strand
ATTCACCTTTTACTCAACAGACTCGCTTAATCACACGAGTTTTAAAACAGCTTCTATGATCAAGCCACTTGAGCGCACGGGCACCTATCGGACTTATTCTATGGCCGATGGCCTGGCCGGAATGCGCATTGAACACATTGCTGAGGATAACGAGGGGTGTATCTGGTTCGCCACATGGGATAATGGCGTCAGCCGCTTTGATGGGGACGAGTTCCAGAATTTTACCAAACAGGACGGTTTTATTAATGATCATGCTCATTTTGTTTTACAAGACAGCCAGAATCGGTTGTGGTTTGGCACATTAAATGGGGTCTGCTGGTATGACGGAACAGATTTTCACCATTTGGTGGACGAGGGGATCGCGGACCGCGCAGTGGAGTTCATTTACGAAGACAGCGAGGGGCGTATATGGTGTGGTGGCCACAGGACTCTGGGATATTACGACGGTACTGTGTTCCACGATTTGATTCCGCTCTATCTGCAAGACTACGAGCAGCCGCCTTCTCCCGAATGGTCCGACCAGTGTCGGGGTATTGCTCAGGATTCGGAAGGCCACCTGTGGTTTGGCTTTGATTATCTCATCCGCTTCGACGGTGAATCTTTCCACCGATACGAAGAGAAAGAGGGATTTCCCCGAGATGAAAACATCTATTCTGTGGGCGAGGACCATACTGGCAAGGTGTGGATCGGTCGATTTAGACATCGAGAGGGGCTCTGGTGCTATGCCGATGGCTCTTTCCAGTCTGTTATGGTCGATTTGGGAGGCGGCCTACGCAAAATTCAGTGTGACAGGGAAGGACGGATGTGGTTCAGTACTTCAGAAGGGGTGATCTATCAGGACGGTGAGGGGTTCAGCAGACTTACCCCTGCCGATGGGCTGCCCCATCGTGCAGTCAAAGCCGTGTTTCAGGATCGCGAGTATCAATTCTGGTTCGCCACCTGGGGCGGTGTTGGGCTTTACGATACAAAGATCAGCGTTTTCGATATGGATCCGGAGTTTTCTAACACCGTGAGTGAGGTCTCGCACCTCGTGCAAGACCAGCGCGGTGATATATGGATCGGGTATGAGGGTTTCCATCTCAATGCATGGACCAAAAGCGTCTTTCGCTTCGATGGCGAACACTTTGAATTTGTAAGCACAGAGGATGGTGTTGATCTCCATAACTGTTTTGCCATCTACGAGGACCTCGACGGGTACCTGTGGTTTGGTGGCGACACGGGTCTGTTCCGCTACGATGGGAAGAAAATAAAAAAAATGCAAATACCCGCAGATTCAGGCGAAAGAAGTATCAGTGCAATCACCCAGGATTCTCAAGGACAATTTCTTTTGGGACACTGGGAAAACAGCACGAGAAAAAAAGGAAAGGATCTTTTTATCAGTTCATTGAAGATCATTTACCAGCAGGGTGAGGCATTCCAAACCATTTTTGTGGAGGATGAGAAGAACGATCCTTTCAGCCGTATCGGCACTGTGATTTTTGGGCGCAATGGCGAGATCTATTTTCATCTCATTCACCAAAATTTCTCAGGCACTGACAAGGGCTTTGCGTGTTGGCATCCCGAATATAGGCTTAAATTTTATGGGATTGAAGATGGACTGATCGACGACCAGGTCACAGACTTGCTGTTAGACAGCAATGGCAACCTGTGGATTGCTACTAAGAGGGGTCTGAGTCGTTTTGATGGCAACGTCTTTCACAGCTTCACGACTGAAGAAGGCTTGCCGAATAATCACATTCGTTGTTTGTTTGAGGACTCGCGAGGATATCTCTGGCTCGGTACAGATGGCGGCGTAGCACATTATGATGGTCGGCTTTTCCAAACCATAAAGTTACCGCATATAGGATTGGTTTGTCAGATACTCGAAGACCGCGATGGAAACTTTTGGTTCGGTACAGTCCAACATCCTTTGGTGCGCTATCGACAACAAAAAACCTCGCCTCAGATTCGCCTGCTGCAGGTGATTGCCGATAAGGTGTATGAGGACCTGCAGGAAGATATTCTATCTACGACAGGACAAAATGTGATTTTTGAGTATAAGGGCAGAAGTTTTTCCACCCATCCCAGCGACATGCTCTACATCTATCGCCTGAATGGCTATGATTCTGACTGGCAACCAGCCACTCGCAAGATGCGGGCCTTTTATCGAGACTTGCCGCCGGGAGACTACACATTTCAGGTCCGGGCGATAGATCGCGATCTGAATTACTCAGAGATAGCGCAGGTAAGACTCTCGATCACGGCAGACCCGCGCATCGAAGCATTGACCGACGTCATCAACCGCCGAGGAAGCCAACAGTTTATCGGTCATAGCGCGGCTCTGAGCAAATTTCAAATCAGTCTTGAAAAAATTGCATCTACCAATATGACCGTGCTGATTATGGGCGAGACAGGTGTGGGCAAGGGACTGGCAGCGCGGACACTGCACGCGCTGAGTGCCCATCGCGATGGTCCTTTTATAGAGTTTAATTGCGGTGCATTGCCCGGGACGTTGATCGATAGTGAACTGTTTGGGCACGAGAGAGGAGCTTTTACCACTGCTGTTTCCCAAAGACTGGGCAGGGTGGAACTGGCGGAAGGTGGCACACTCTTTTTGGACGAGATCGGCGATATGGCCTTGGAAACGCAGGTCAAGCTGTTGCGCTTGCTGGAAGAGGGTACGTTTGAGCGGGTTGGGAGTAGCGAGACGCAGATGGTAAAGACGCGGATTGTGGTAGCGACCAATCGCAATCTTGAGGAGATGGTCCGCACAGGAGATTTTCGGGAGGACCTCTATTATCGCCTCAATGCCTTTCCGATGTATTTACCGCCGCTTCGCGAACGCAAGGAGGATATACCGGAATTAGCCGAGTATTTCAAGACGCGCATGGCGACGCATCTGGGCAAGCAAATAGCTCCCTTGACGCCAGAAATTATTGCAGTGTTACAAAGCTACCATTGGTCGGGTAATGTGCGGGAATTAGAGCATACCATACAGCGGGCTGTGGTCTTGTGTCCCGAGTCTCAAATTGGAGTGGGAGATCTGGGACTGCCTGGTTCTCAAATCAAAGATATGGATCAGTGGACTTTATTTGCTTCTCAAGACCGCGAATTCGTGCCTTTGGATGAGTATGACCGCCGCTACATCCTCGACGCACTAAAAGCCACGAATTGGCAGATAAAAGGCCCCGAGGGCGCAGCGACACTGCTTGGAGTACCCCCTTCTACCCTGTATGGAAAAATGAAAAGACTGGGTATTAAACTAGACCGCGATGTTTGAAGACAATTCAAAATGGAACATCAGGCATCTCCAAGATTCACTTCAAAGCGCGGCAAACACGCCGCATAACTTTAACCGCATCTTTAGACTCTTCAACACTGAGTATTTCCCAATTTCTCACCTCTCATGCAGATATGACCTCAAAGGCCGTTATATTGCGGGTATCCTTACTGAACTCTACCCCGATCAGATGGATCGGCTGGTCCAAACCCCGGTATTTGTCCGCGTATCCCTTTGCCTGCAATTGCGCCATTGCAGACCCTTCCGGTGCCAATTCCACAACCTTGAGCTCGAACAGATACACAGTGTCGTTGAAACGAACCGCCATGTCCAGACGCCCATCGCTGCCACTGTCTTCCACAACGATGTCGAATCCCACCGATGCGAAGTAGGAGTAGAAGACGCTGGCGTAGTAGCCTTCGTAGTTCGCTATGTCATTGTTTGTGTGCCACTGATAGGGGATGCTGGCGAAGAACGCCTTGAACAGGTTTTTTAGGCCAGCGAAGTCATTGACCAGCAGCAGGTCGTATAGACGGGCACTGTGCTCGGCCTGTTGCGCGGGGCTTCCCGTCAAATGGTTGAGCAAACTTTCGTTCAGGCTCTGGCGCACTTCCTGGTTTGGGTAGCTCAGGCGGTAGTAGGTTCTGCTACCGCGCGGTTCGGTTTGGATAATCGTGAGATACCCGGTCTGGAACAGCAGAGCTTCGGTGGCGATGTGGTCAACGTCAAATGTAGATAACAGTTCGTCACTGCCCAATATGTTGTCCAGATCCAGTGTACCAATCCCGCGCGATAGTAGCGTCTCGACTAAGAATGTCGGCGTGCCGGTCTCAAACCAGTAGGCTTTAAAGCTGCGGTTTCGGAACA
>JAPPAB010000160.1 GCA_026705765.1 Gemmatimonadota bacterium | reverse complement strand
CGTAGAAGTCTTGAATCAGGATGTATATCCTGAAATTTCTGAGGCTTTGCGTATCCATCGCTGGCAAAGAACAATAATTGCTGACAATAAGAGAATATACAAGCAAGCCTTTTGCCTTACAGACGAGAATGTTCTACAGGTTTTTGACTTTCCACTGATTCAAGGCGATCCCGAAATGGTTCTCTCAGAACCAGGTTCCGTTTTAATCACTCAAAGACTTGCACACAAACTGTTTGGCACTGAAAATCCGATTGGCAAAACCATTCTGATCGAGGAAGACGACAAAGATTATGCGCATCACGTTACAGGCGTCTTAAAAAATATGCCTGCGCAGACGGCCATTCGGTTCGATATTTTATCGGCGACTAAAAATGGGCGATGGGAAGAAAAATGGATGGCTTGGAAACCGAGAGGAGGGCGTCCTGTAGAAAGCTATATTTTGCTTAAAGAAGGTTATGATGCGAATCAACTTGAAGGCAAACTTTCAGATCTGATTCCGAAATACCTGGGCGAAGCAGCTGCAAATAACATTCAATATCATTTGCAGCCCCTAAACCGCATCCATCTATACTCCAATCATGATTATGGCATCAAAATTGAGAATCGTGGCACTCCAGAGACCAGTAAACCTCATGGTGACATTCAAAATGTGTATTTGTTTTCTTTGCTTGCTATTTTTATTTTAGTAATTGCCTGTGTGAATTTTATAAACCTAACAACTGCTCGTGCAATTGGACGGAGGCGAGAGGTCGGGCTTCGTAAGGTTGTCGGTGCAAACCGATTGCAGCTCATCACACAATTTTTGGGCGAATCTATATTTTTTGCTTGTATGGCGCTTATCTTGGCTTTGGTGTTGGTAGAATTGGCATTGCCAACTTTCAATTCGTTTTTTGATTGCGCTATTACACTCAATGTCAACACAACCCAGTTATTGCTCAGCCTTTTCGGTCTTATATTCATCGTCGGTATTCTGGCAGGGAGTTATCCGGCATTTGTCTTATCGACATTTCGCCCTGTTTCAATGTTGAGAGGTAAATCCGCTACAAACGTCTCTACTCGGCTTCGCAAGAGTTTGGTTGTAGGACAATTTGCTCTTGCCATTTTATTGATGGTTGTCACTTGGGGTGTTTACAGTCAACAGAAATTTCTTCGAAATAAGAATCTGGGATTCGACCGCGAGCAGATTATTGAAGTTCCAATTTTTGAGGCAGCGAATAGCAACCAGATGATCAATCCCACGCTTTTCAAGAGCCAATACAACGCCATCAAGCAGGCATTCACGACGCATCCCAATATTCTCAGAGCAACAACCACCCGTGGCCCTGTTGGAGAAGGAGCAACAGTAGAGACATTCCATCCCGAAGGAAAATCCACGTACAGTATGGATGTGATAATCGTGGATGAAGATTTTCTAGATTTCTATGGCATTAAATGCGTATCAGGCCGGAATTTCACGCGATCATATGCCGAAACAACAAACCCGCAAAGACTGAGGGAAAAATTAGACGAGCAGTTTATCTTGAATGAAACAGCGGTCGAGCAATTGGGTTGGACAAATCCAATAGGGAAACGATTTGCTTGGAAGGTTGGAGGCACGTTCTACCCAGATGGACTACGCTCCGGCACAGTCGTCGGTGTTGTCAAAGATTTTCATTACAAACCTCTTGACGAAAAAATCGGACGACTCGTATTGGTTGCAGAATTTCATGAGGCAAGGCTACTATACATAGAGGTCAAATCTGAAGATTTATCTCAAACACTGGCATTTGTACAAAAAGTCTGGGAAAGGTATATACCCAATCGTCCATTCACATTTTCTTTTCTTGATGAGAATTTGGATCGAATCTATAAAAATGAAAGAAAACTGAGCTATATTTTTGGTTTCTTTTCAACCCTTGGTATTTTGATTGCCTGCTTGGGGTTACTTGGGTTGGCCACATTGAGTGCGCAATACCGTACAAAAGAAATCGGCATTCGCAAGGTATTGGGAGCGTCTGTATCCAATATTGTTATGTTGCTATCCAGTGATTTTGCAAAGTTGGTCGCACTTGCAAATCTCTTGGCCTGGCCGATTGGCTACTATGCCCTGTGGCAGTGGCTTCAGAATTATGCGTATCGGATAGATCTTGGATTTGAGTTCTTTATGTTAAGTGGTATCTTGGCTTTCCTTATTGCCATGATCACAGTGAGTTTCCAGACAATGAAGGCAGCTCGATCAAATCCTGTAGATGCCTTGCGGAATGAATAAAAAAAACATGCTCCTGAAAAATCTCTAAGGAATACATGAGCAACCCGAAACCAAGACACGACAGGCCAACTTGGGCAAGTCGAGTTCCAAGAGAAAAAATAGCCCGCCTTTATGCAACTGATGCACAGGGCATAGTAGACGAAGAGCTTATTGAAGACGTGGGGATGGGACGGCTCGACTCATCCCAAAACCATTGTGGAGTTTGTTCGACACCTTGCCGATCACGGCGCGCCGTGTCCTGACATCCGTCCAACCACGGATGGTAGCCTCTACAAGTTCGTATAGGAATAGGCGAGTTGGAATACGCACATCCACGAAAACCTTGGCCAACGATCCGATCGGCCGCTGCGGTGGACGCCGAAGTCGTCACACGTATATATATCGATTCGTGGAATGCAGGATTCGGCGAACTCATCGAGCAGTCCAATCGCATCGTCACATCAGAACTCGTTGAGCGTTGGCGCGGCGATCTTGCGAAGTCTGCCCCGCACCGGTGGTGGGTCGCAGAGCATACGGGTAAGGTTGTCGGTTTTGTCGGCATCGGTCCCAGCCGCGATCCCGTTGACGCCACATTAGGGGAACTCGATACCATCGCCATTGACCCCTCGTATTGGCGCATCGGCATCGGCAAGGCGTTGGCCTCGCTCGCGTTTCGTCATCTCGTTGCCGACGGTTATAATGAAGCGATAGTTTGGACTGTTAAGGGTTATGAACGCGGGATCGCCTTCTACGAGGCGATGGGGTGGAAACGTGATGGCGGTGTTCGAGACAACGGACGCCAAATCCGGCTCCGCCGCCCATTGTCTATCTATAGATTACCGCTCCAATGGATAGTGGAGGAGTAAATGCAAATCGACATCATAAAGAAGCGTGTTCAATGATTATGATAGATTGTGATTTTCCGGGTGGGAATATCATCGCTGAGCGAATTGACGGTGATGATGTGTTTGTTCGGCAGGATCTGCGCGATACGGATCGCGACTGGTTCTACTGGTATTTTCGGGTGCGTGGCGCAGCAGGCCGAACCGTGCGGTTTCACTTTACCGGCAGCAATGTGATTGGCACGCGTGGTCCTGGGATGAGTGAAGACGGTGGGTTGACGTGGCGCTGGTTGGGTAATGATGCGGTGGATGGACAGTCGTTTGTGTATGCGTTTGCGAATGACGCGGATGATGTGCGGTTCAGTTTTGGGATGCCGTATGTGCAGGCCAATCTGGACCGGTTTTTGGCGTCGTATGTGGATTCGGATTATCTGGTGGCTGAGACGTTGTGCGAGACGCGCAAAGGACGTGATGTTGAGATGTTGTATGTGGGGCGGCTGGACGGTGGGGCGAATCTGCGCGTGTTGATTGCGGCGCGACACCACTGCTGTGAGATGATGCAGTCGTACGTGCTGGAAGGCATGATGGCGGCGATACTTGGTGAGGATGATTTGGGGCGTTGGTTTCAGGGACGGGTTGAATGTCTGGTGATTCCGTTTGTGGATAAAGACGGTGTGGAGGATGGCGACCAGGGGAAGAATCGGAAGCCGAGGGATCACAACCGGGATTATGTCGGGGAGAGTGTGCATATTGAAACGGCTGTGATTCGAGAAAGGGTGCCGGATTGGAGCGCGGGCAAACTGAAGGTAGCGATTGATCTGCACTGTCCGTGGATTCGTAGTAATCGCAATGAGACGATTTATCTGGTGGGGTCAGAGTCAGATGCCCCCTGGCAGGAACAGATGCGGTTTTCGCATATTTTGGAAGCGGAACGAACGGGCGGCTTGCCCTTTTGTGCAGCGGATAATTTGCCCTTTGGCGTGGAGTGGAATACGACAGAGAATTATGCAGCTGGCAAGAGCTTTGGGCGGTGGGCGGGTGAATTGCCGGGCGTTCAATTGGCAACGGCAATTGAGTTTCCCTATGCCAATGTGGGCGATCTGGATACGAGTCCAGAACTGGCGCGTGTATTTGGACGCGATCTGGCTGCAGCGTTGAAGGTATATTTGGAGACGACGGTGTGATGGTGCGATGGTGTGCGCGATTTTGGGTGCAAGGCGCAGCCGGGATTGGATTCGCGTAGGGCACCTGTTGGGCAATCTGGAGAAAAAGCTAGTGACTGAAGTCAGATACGACAGGCCAATTTGGGCGGGTAGAATCCCTCGGCAGAAAATCGCGGAGCTCTATGCTAAGGACGCTCAAGGAATCCGGGATGAAGAGCTAATCAACGAAGTAGGGATTGGCCTGCTTGTGAGAATCGAGAGTATTTTCCAAGCAAGGGATGCGAACAACAGGCTCGCGAGATGTCCCCACTGCCAACGCGGGCTTGAGCACAACTTCGACAAGGAGTTCTTACTTCGCTGTGAATCGTGTAACTGGGAATTGACGTGGTCCGAATACCAGAAGACGTTTCGAGGCAAACACCTTATTGCATCCGGCATGACAGCGTTCTTTAAAGAATACGTGCAAAAGTATAGGGTCGCGCGATCAGTTCAAGAAAAAATGATCCTGATTGATACTCTGATTCACAGGTATCACTGGGAACTCGAAGGCGGACTGTCGAGACCGGGAGCACGCGATCTCATCGGCGGAAAGCCTAACGAGATAATCGACTTCCTGAACAATCTCAGCTATGGTTCCAAGAGTAGCCCAGAGATCCTATCTACACGACAAGAATGGCTGGACAAGGTGAGGACGAGTAGAGAGCAATATGCTTCAGCGGCCACGGAACGCAATCGGAAGAAAGCAGAAAAGACAGAACGGGAGCGCTTGAAGAGGAAGGTGCGAGAAGAAATGCTCGCCAGGAGGCGCGACTCAAGCGAATAAAATGAATCCGACTGCCCTGTTTATGGCGGGGCAAAACCAAAAATCTCAACACCAGCAACCACAAGAGATACTGATTGAAGATCGTCGAAAGTGACATGGTAGGAGCAGGCGACTTCCGTGCATTTTACAACTCACGCATAGGAACTCTGCCCCACCGCTACCCTGTTTCACGACACGAGTTCGAATGGGGTTGTATTCACAAGCCGTTTGATGAACAGCCATATACAAACCTCGGAACGGAGCAATTTCTCTGCGCAGTTGAGGGTGAGGAAATCCTGGGTATCGCGCATGTCTCGGTTGCCGAGGAGGAAGCCGGGCGGATCGGACAAATTCGTTATTTGGACTTCGTTCCTGGTCACCGTCGGATCGGGCAGGAGCTTCTTGTCTCTGCCGAAGCTCGGCTGACGGATGTGGAGACCATCAGGGCGTTCTGCCCAGATTATCTGTACAGATTCTTCTTCAATTGCTACGGCTTACCCGACAAGTGGCTACACGTTACTTCGATTCTGGGTCTGAACGGCTATAGTGTTTCGCGACGTGAGATACTACTGGTTCAGGAGGGTGGGATTGCACCCAGCCAGCTAGATCCGCCCGAGAAGGTAGGAAGAATCGAATGGGAGACGACTGAGAGCCGGGGACGAACCTCAGGGCTGAACCTCAGGGTCTATGACCACGCCGACAAGGTGATCGGTGTGTGCTACACTCGTGCGGGCAGTCACTTTCAACTCAATAAAGCTGCTGAGCGCGTGTGTTTTGTCGCTTGGCTGAACGTGAGGGACGCTCTGAGAGGGTTGGGGTGGGGACGGTTCATATTCCTAACTGCACTCAACGAGATCAAGCAGCGGGGTTTTACTACCGTGCTTATCAGCACAAACGAAAAAAATCACAGAGCCCAGGCTTTCTATGCAAACTACGGGTTCTCAATGGTAGAGACGTTGTCTGAGTTTTCGAAGGGTCTGTCGGCTCCTCGAACCAGTGATGGTCGATAACACAACAAACTGCGTCCACTACATTGACGGTAACTCAATGCAGGTTGAAAAAGTCTTGTAGGTCGATCCTTTCACGTAATGCGATAGGTTTTTTCCCTATTACTTTCATCGCCAACTTCACCATTGCCTTCGTGTGTAAAGGTGAGGCTGGTCGCTTCGTCATGTCACACACCCTTCACCGCGGACGAACGCACGGAGATCACAGCCGATGTCGAATCTCAAATACTACCATCGCGACTGGATTGAACCTACAACTGAGATCATCGAAACGGATGTCTGCATCTACGGCGGCTCGTCAGGGGGTATCGCTGCAGCCGTCACAGTCGCACGGGCAGGTTTACGTGTCGTCATCCTCCAGCCGGGCCAACACATCGGTGGCATGACAACCGGCGGACTCGGGTGGACGGACTTCGGCCGCAAGTACGTTATCGGTGGACTGAGCCGATCCTTCTACAACCAGGTTGGACGGCACTACGGACAGAATGAAGAGTGGCAATTCGAGCCCCACGTCGCCGACGCTGTCTTCGATGCGTGGATTTCGAAAAATGGTATCGATGTCCGGTACGGTCAGTATCTGGACGCCGTCGAATCTATTGATCAACGTATCGTTTCCATCACGCTCCTTGGCGGGCTCCGGGTCCGCGCCAGGATCTTTATGGACTGCTCCTACGAGGGGGACCTGATGGCGAAGGCCAGCGTCTCCTTCCACGTGGGGCGTGAGGCGAATGAGATCTACGGTGAGACGCTCAACGGCATCCAGGTGCGAGAAAAACATCAGTTCGGTCTTACCGTAGATCCCTACGTGGAACCGGGTGACCCGGACAGCGGGCTGCTGCCTCAGATCGAGGAAACCGATCTGGCGGCACGACAAGGCGAGGGCGATCACCGTGTGCAAGCCTATTGCTTCCGCGTATGCATGACCGATGATCCTGCGCTCAAGATCGACTGGACTAAGCCGGACGCGTTCGATCCTGCCCAGTATGTCCTTGCGACGCGCTGGTTCAACACTGTGGGCGGAGACAGCCAGAATCCGAATCACAGCGCCGACCCGGTTGCCCACATACGCGACAGCGGAGTACCCGGGAAGTTCGACATCTTCCCGAACAGAACACCCGGTGGCTACTGTAAAACCGATACCAACAACAACGGCCCCATCAGCAGTGACTTCATCGGGAGATCGTGGGGATGGCCCGCCGCCAGCTATGAGGAGCGGGAGGCCATATTCCAGGCGCACGTCAATTACCAGCGCGGTCTCTACTGGCATCTGGCCAACGAACCGGCGATTCCCCGGCGCGTGCGTGACGCCTACAGCCGCTGGGGTCTATCCAGTGACGAGTTCACCGATACCGAGCACTGGCCGCATCAATTGTATATCCGCGAGTGTCGCCGGATGATCGGCGACTACGTCATCACTGAGCACGACTGCTACCAGAAGTCAGTCGCAGAGGACTCGATCGGAATGGGTAGCTACACCATGGACTCGCATAATTGCTCCCGATTCGTACATGTCGAAGGAGGCGTGGCACGTGTCCTCAACGAAGGGGATGTGCGGATCCCCCCGACCGACCCTTATCCTGTAAGCTACCGGAGTATCGTGCCAAAGAGGGGGGAGACAGCAAATCTGTTCATCCCCGTATGTTTCTCGGCCTCTCACATATCCTACGGTAGCGCGCGCATGGAGCCGGTATTCATGGTCCTGGGAGAGTCTGCTGGGCTGGCAGCAAGGCTGTGTTTGGATGTCGATTGCGACACGCAGGATCTGCCGTACGATGAGTTACGCCCCGAGTTGTTGAAGGCAGCGCAGATCCTCGAGTTGCCCGATACCCGGTAGAGGGAAGAGCCCGAAGGTCGCTTATGTTTCTTAGTGAGTGGGCTCACATCTTCGGCAGTAACAAATTTGAACTTAACTATGATCAATCCATGGCTGACAGTTCCTGCTGCTGACTACAAGATTCACATGGAACATAAATTGGTATGTATTACCGAAACTGTTCGTTATTTTACTTACGAAGGGCGCCCCTGGGCTATCATCGAGAATGTCGTTGTTGCACGCGAACAAAGAGGCAAAGGATTTGGGAAAAAACTGATGACATTTGCGATTAACCTTGCCGAAGATAAGGGCTGCTACAAGCTACAGTTACTCAGCGGTCCAAACGAAGATCAGGTGGGATTCTATAGAAGCCTTGGAATGCAAGATGGGACGAGTCGTGGATTTAAGAAATATTTCGTGGAACGTGAGTAATGCCTTTATACGCCAGAGATTATCAGACGTTTCGAGGAGATTAGATCGAAGTTAGAACGTGAAGAAATCTCTGATTTTCAACCTGTAGGTTGATCCTTTCACGTATGATGAAATCATTCTTAATATTGATCCTGGCTATTTTTACGATTGCTTGCGTGTCAGATGGTTTGTTTGCTGGAGAGCCTCAAATGCGTGAGATTATTGTCAGTTGCCCTGATGAAAATAACATACTACAACTCTATCACATCAAGGAGGACGGTTCATCCAGGCGCAAAATTACAAATTCCAATCATGAATGTATGATGCCTGCCGTGTCTCCTGACGGCAGTAAAATTGTATTTGTGCAACAGAGTGGAAAAGGAATGGCTCTTTGGATCTCCAACTTTGATGGCAGAAACCAGAAAGTACTCACAGAATCGGGGAGAAATTTGATACCTTCCTGGTTTCCAGATTCTAAACACATCGTATGGATGATATTCAAACCAGGAAAACACCCCGCTGAAAACAGCCAGTTGCACATCATGAACACGGAGACCAGGGAATCAAGGCGATTGTTCAGCGATCCTCAGCAAATTAAGTTCAGCAATTCAATGGCCTTTGTCTCGCCTAAAGGAACAAAGGTGGCCTTTGTTTCAAATCGAAGCGGCAACTATAGGGTTTGGTTGAGCAATCTCGATGGCAGTGATGCCAAACCAATTTCACCAACGTCTGCTGAACATGACGGGATTCTCAAGCTACCCATCGAACAAAAAGTCCCTGCATGGTCACCGGATGGCAAGTGGATCGCCCATTGGGAAGGTGTGGAGATGATCCATATGAGTAAATTCACAGGGAGACAAGATCGCGAAAGAGACAAGCTGATCGGTGAAACCCGGAATGTATGGGTTGTCGATAGTGATGGAAATAATAAGCGAAAAGCAGGGCGTGGTGATGATCCCACATGGTCTCCCGATGGATTTGTGACTCGGGCTTTTCCAGATCCTAAAAAGGGTGGCTTGAAAATCATGGTTGAAACCAGGTCCGGGTGGGAGGAGTTACCGATCGTGCCTCCAAAAACGCCTCGATATGGTCGATTCGCCTGGAAGCCGTGATGGAACTCTTTATCGGAGGAGCAGTTAGTGGATCAGATTCCACCAAAGGAAAAAATTCAGGAGGCCCTTCGGTCAGCTTGGCAGTTCGATGGTTCTCTCATACCGGTACCAGGCACGGAGCGCCTTTTCTCATTCAAGAAGAATGGGGCGACGTTCTTCGCACGATTGAACTGGGCACGGGGTCAGTTCTGTCCGGAGGAAGTTGTCGAGTTCCTCAATCATCTATCAACAAATGATGCCCCTGTCCCCCAGATTGTCCCCACTCTCTCCGGAGATTTGTGTATCATGATCGGAGATGCTGTTGTGCTCTCCGTGGAAACGGATCTCGGTGGGAAACCTTGCAGCTCTCGTCACCTCCACCGATTGGGTGCGGTGGGACGTGGACTTGCCAAGATTCATCTGGCATCGGAGAAGTTCGAAAAATCCAGGATGCGGAAGAAAGAGCTCACTGGCTTTGTGGAGGTCAGACTTCGGCGAGCGCTTTCCCGTTCTCTTCCTGGCGATCTCCGCGACGCCATCAAGACCCTTCAGACCGAGTTGCAAACCACCTACAAGCACCTAATACGAACACCCGTGCAGTGGATGACAACGCATGGAGATGTCTGGGGTCCCAACGTCCACACGGATGGAGAGAAAGTCGGTTTCACCGATCTCTGCAACTCTTTTGCGCCAGCAACTGTAGATCTTGTAATGGTCCAACACAGATGGCTAATGAATGATCTGACTGGGGGACGATCTCTATTGGAGAAAGAGATGCTGGATTTCCTACGAGGCTATCTTTCTGAGCGACCACTCTCAGTCGGAGACCGGGAAACATTTGGCGTCGTCTGGGCGACCTACTATGCTGATCAGCTATCGCACTATATTGAGAAACCGGGAACGGTGAAAGACGCCGTGCGCTCACGCTTTGACTTCGAAGGGCAGATTCGGAGACTACCGCTATCGGTGGGTGAGATCAGATCACTGCTATAGAGACGACCAACACATGGAAGGTACGCACTACAACCTCGTCATCTACGGCGGCAATCCCGCAGGCCTTGCCTGTGCAGTTCGAGCTGCGCGTGAAGGATTGACCGTCTTGCTCGTCAATCATACACCCCACATCGGTGGACTGCCAGCCAATGGGATGGGACTCTGGGATACACTTTACGAAGGCTGTCGATCGCCCATCTACAATGAGATGCGTCAGGCGATCTTCGATCATTACCGCAATACCTATGGAAAAGATTCACCGCAATATGCAGCCTGCCTCCCCGGCGAAACGGGCCACTCCAATGGCAAATACGAAGCGCGTGTCTTCGAACAATTGTCGGAAGAAATGATACAGGCAGAATCAAACATTACCCTGATCAAAAGCCATTACCCTACCGCTATCGAACAAGCTGACCGCTTAATTACAGCTATCACATTCACAGAAATGAATCGCGATGCAAGCTTCCGAGCTACCGGAGATGTCTTTGTCGATACTTCTTACGAAGGCGATCTTCTACCCTTAGCCAATGTCGCTTTCAGAGTCGGACGTGAATCCAAAGACGAATTTAACGAACCTCACGCGGGTCGCATCTTTATGCGATTTGCAAAGGAACTTCCCGAGTCAGAACAACACATGGCCGACATTGTTGCATCGCTAAACCTGAGGCAATTTGGTGGTGCGATGGAAACCATCATGCCCGATAGCACGGGCGAAGGCGATGGTGTTGTGCAAGCCATGAACTTTCGCACAGCCCTCAGCAGCGACCCCAACAATCAGGTCAAACCAGAGCCACCAGAAGACTACGATCCCGCACGCATCAAAACCCTACTCCAATCCCTCGAAGTCAACAGACCTGACCGCGGGCAAGATGGCGGACAATTTCCCAACAACAAAAGCGACTGGAACCGACCACAACTTATTGAAGGTGCGACCGACTATGTCCACGGCGACTGGCCAACCCGTCAGCGCATCTTGAAAGACTTCTGGAACATCGTTATTGGCATTTTGTATTTCTTTCAAAACGAACCCGATGCGCCCGAAAATATGCGCGAAGCCTTTGCTCAGTGGGGGCTGGCCAAAGACGAATTTCCCGACAACAATCACATGCCCTGGGAGATCTATGTGCGCGAAGCCCGCCGTCTCGAAGGGCGTTATATGCTCACCGAGCACGATGTTCGCCTGGCCGAAGGCATAGACAGAGCACCCATTCACTCAGATACGATAGCTATTTGTGAATGGTACACAGACGTTCACGCCTGCCATCCCGAACGCGTCAAAGACAGTCGCGATGAAGGCAAAGTCATGCTCCACAAGCAAACCGTCCCAGGCCAGATCCCTTATCGAAGCCTGCTCGCCAATGAATTAGACAATTTCCTCGTCCCAGTCTGCCTTTCTGCCAGCCACCTCGGCCAAAGCGCGATTCGTCTGGAGCCCACCTGGATGCAAATTGCCGAGTCTGCTGGTTATGCGGCCGTCCAGGCCATCAAAAACAAACAGACACCGGCCGACATTGATATTGATCAGCTTCAACAAACCCTGGCCGAACAAAATTCCATGCTCACATTTCTCAATGATATTGACCTTAACGACGACTATGCACACAACGCCGCTATACAATGGGCAGGTACAAAGGGATTCTTCGATACATACGATGCCAGACCGCAGGATAAACTCGACCAGCACACAGCGCATCGTTGGATCGATGGTTTTGTCCAGTTGTGTGGAGAAAAACTCGACACCAATACACTCGCACATTTAACCCGAGGTGAAGCCTGCCAAATCCTTTACGATTCCTATTTTCAACAACAATAGAGGCCAGGCGTTTTCCATATCTACTGATCAACCAAACATTATTCACGATCCAGGATCAACACGTATCGGCAGATTTTAGAAAGGAATTCGATGTATATCCATCCACGCTCTATCAACGACAAAGTGTTTGACGCCTGGCGCAGTCCCGGCCGCTTTACCAAAAACCCCGACATCATTCGCCTCAAATCCGGTCGCCTTCTGCTCGTTTATTCCGATACCGAAGCCCACTGGGGTGAAACCACCCAAATCCTCACCATCCTCTACAGCGAAAACGATGGTCAAACCTGGGACAAACTGAGCGAAGTCGCAACTGCTGATCGCAGCAAAGGCGATGAGCGTCTCGTAACACCGCGCATCAGCCTCTTAAGTGATGATCGCATTGTTGTCATCTGCGACCACGACGACTTCAGCCATTTTCACGAAGACCAGCCCCCCGGCAACTGGCTCTGGTGGAGCACAGATGAGGGCAAGACCTGGGACGGGCCTTACAAACCCAACATCAGAGGCTTTGAACCCGATCGCATCATGGAACTGCCCGACGGACGTCTTGCCGTCGGTAGCCATATCATGTTTCGCGAAGCTCAAGAATTTGCTGAAATCGCAACCTTTTCATCTGACGGTGGCAAAACCTGGGGCAATGAGGTCACTGTTGCCCACGATGGTTATAACCGATTTTGCGAAGGCGCAATTGTCATCCTCGACGGCGGCAAAGAAATCGCCTGTGTCATGCGCGAAAACCGCTCTGGAGGTGTGCCCAATTTTGTAGCTTTCTCTCAGGACAATGGGCGCACTTGGAGTGCCCCCCAGATGTGTCCTTTTGCCCTCCATCGTCCGTATGTCAGACAACTCGAAGATGGCCGCTGCATGGTCACAGGTCGCCACGTCAACGGCGGTCTTGGCTGTTATGCCTGGATTGGTGACCTCAAAAAAGAAGCGGGGACATATGCCATCGGTGGTCCCCGCAGAAAATACAGTGCAACACGCAATGAAAATGGTCTCACCATCCATCACAAACCCGAGCACGAATGCCGTTACAGCCTCCTCCCGCCACAGGATCGCTTCAGTACCATCGACTTCGAAGCTGAAGTGCAGGTCGAAGGCCCACCGGGAGAACCTATTGCCTTTATGTCTTGTGGCAGCATTGGCGATATCCTCTACATCGGCTCTGACTTCATTTCTCTCGGTAGGCTCGAACGCACCGATTTGCATAAAAAAATCGACTTTTCACAACCACGAAAAGTCGCTTATCGCCACAAGGGCGGCCTCTTGCGCATACAGGTTGATGGTGAAGATATGATTTACCGAAACGTCTTCCGCGGAGAAACACACATCTCAGACCATACCTCATCCCGCCCCGATATGCGCACCATGTTTGGCCAATGGAGTGACACAGGCAGTAGCACCTGGACATCCGTCAGCTTTTCATCGCAAAATCGAACCTTCGATGACTGGTCGTGGAACTGGTCTGCCTCCTCCGGTGAATACCCCGATCAATATCAGCGCGACCGCTTCGTTCAAATCCATGCCAACCATCCTGATCAAGAACCCCGTCCTGATCACGGATACTCATCCTGGCTCACCTTACCCGATGGCCGCATCATCCTGGTCGATTACACCAATTATGGCGACGAACCTGACAAAAGCCACATCGTAGGCGTATTCATTACCCCAGAAGACATTGCATAGGCGATAACATAAAGAGATTGCCAATCCATCAAGCATCCCACATATTTTCCGTTCGTCTGGACTGGGAGATTTTTTTCAACTGTGAAGCTATACAGAGTTACATTGCAGAGGAAGACCAAAGTCCAGCAAGTCGGCTGAGCAAAACCTGATCGTTGTTTTCAAGCCATGATATGCAAACTCACATAACAAATGGATCCGACAGAGCATGAGCCACAACGATTATATGCGACAGGCCATTGCAATGGCGCAGAAGGCACCCAAGTCTCCGTTCGGCGCGGTGATCGTTCGACAGACAACAGGCGAGATCATCGCAAAAGGGGTTAACCGTTCTTCGGAAGATCCGACACGCCACGGCGAGATTGACGCCATCAATCGTTGTGCGGCAGCCCATTCACAGATCGACTGGACAGAACTCGATTTGTATACAACAGCTGAGCCGTGCCCCATGTGTCAAAGTGCCATCGAGTGGGCGGGAATTTCTACTGTTTACTATGGGACTTCGATCCCTTATCTGCAAAGCCTCGGTTGGCGGCAAATCGATATCCGCGCCAAAGAGGTGGCTCGCCGTACTCCATTTCGGCAAACCAAAGTAATCGGCGGTATTCTCGAGTTCGAGTGTAATGCCCTGTTTGAGGCCGCCCACAAAAGTGATTCCAAGAAGTGAGTCTATATATAGTTTGGGGTAAGAAAATATGGAGCATATGAAAGACGATGTAGATGTGCTCGTAGTTGGCGGAGGCACAGCGGGTACGATTGCTGCCATACAAGCGGGCCGCGCGGGACTTCGCACGGCTCTGGTTGAATCTGGCAGTCAACTCGGTGGTGTCACCACAACAGGCGGTGTTTCCTTCCCCGGGCTATTTCATGCCTGGGGAAAGCAGATTGTCGCGGGCATTGGATGGGAACTGGTTATAAAAGCAGTCGCACTTGACAGTGGCCAACTGCCGGATTTTTCAGTCTTCTCTCCTGAGCGCCATTGGATGCACCAGATACGCATCAATGGCCCTGTATATGCGGCACTTGCAGAAGAAGCCTGTACCCAGGCAGGTGTGCAATTGCACTTTTATGAAATACCGACGCAAATTTTAGAAACAGACAGAGGTTGGAAAATCGAGACTGTCGGAAAAAACCTGCGGCGCACCATCCTGACCAAACAGTTAATTGACTGCACCGGCGGAGCAAATATTGTGGGCCAGATCGGTTTTCCTCGTTTGCGCGAAGAAGAAACACAACCGGGCACACTGATTTTTAAACTGGGTGGTTATGATGTTGATACGCTGGACGAAGATGTCATACAGAGACAGTTTATCGCAGCCGTGAAAGATGGCCGATTACAACACGGCGATGTAAGCAATCCGCGCGCACGGTTCATCGGCTACCTTGGAAAAGGCGGAGAAAATGCCCAGCACGTATTTGGCGCTGATGCATCGACCTCTGACAGGCATACAAAAACCAACATTTCAGGGCGACAATCTTTGTTGCGGATTTTGCGGTTTGTACGTTCACTGCCTGGATGCGAAAATGCCCGCGTTTTAAAAGCGCAGGCAGAAACCGCTGTGCGCGAAACCTATCGCATTGTTGGAGAGGTGCAAATAACCCACGATGATTATACCAGAGGCCGACATTTTGAGGACGCTGTATCGTACTCTTTTTATCCAATTGACCTCCATGACAAAGACGGTGTAAAGCCCCAACCTCTGTCTGAAGGCACAGTTGCAACAGTTCCACTACGCGCACTGATCCCTAAAAACAGTCATAATTTACTCGTCGCTGGACGCAGTGTGAGCAGTGACCGACTTGCAAATTCTGCTTTGCGAGTACAGGCATCCTCAATGGCTATGGGACAGGCAGCGGGTGCAGCAGCAGCAGTATCTGTGCGTTTGGAAACAACACCCCGCGACGTTCCGCTTTCTGATTTACACGATCTACTCGCGCTACACGGCGCAGTTGTCCCCGAAAAAGACATCTAAAAAACAAAAGCCGAACTTTTTATGCCTGAAAAACCTGATATTATCTGGATTTACTGTGATGAACTGCGCACCGATGCGCTGGCCTGTTATGGGCATCCCAGATTGCAATTGCGCACGCCAAATCTCGACCGTTTGGCGAGCAGCGGTGTGCGATTCACAAATAACTTTTGCAATGCGCCTGTTTGCGTTGCCTCCAGATATTGCACGCTAACGGGTCTATATCCCGAAGACACAGGCGTGTACAACAACGAAGGTGCATGGCCAAATTTCCGGTTGCCCCGTATCCTGCAAACTTTCCCTAACGTATTTTCACAGAACGGCTATTCAACTGCCAATTTTGGAAAGATCCACGTTGCCCCCGAAATACGTCCAGGTGCCAATCCAGAGCATGAAATCTTCCAATACCACGACGGAACAGGTGGTGAAATGAAAATCTGGGAACATCTTGGCGCAGACGCTGTGCAGATGATCCGCTCGCCCTACGGCGGCATGAACGGCGGTATTTTCCCAGACGGCGAACCCTATCCTCCCGACTCAGTCGTTGAAAATGCCCTATACTGGCTCCAAACGGCAACCTCCCCTTATCTCGTGCGCATTTCCCTTCTTCAGCCCCACACACCGGTATTACCGCCAGCACAATATGTAAAGCTTCTCGACGATCAAGATCCCGGTCTGCCCGGTCCGCTGCCTGACACCCTCTCTGCATTTGAAAAACGCGTTGCCGAAGTTTTTGGTGTGGCCAGAATGGATCCCGAAAAACTCCGTGCGGGACGCCTTCACTACTACGCACAGGTCGCCTGGATTGACGCTCAAGTCGGACGGGTCTTAGATTTTCTTGAGAAAACTGATCGCCAGGAACAAACCCTCATCGTATTTGGTTCTGACCACGGCAATCCACTTGGCGAGACAGGCGCCTTCGAAAAACTGACTTACACGCCCACAGTGCATCGCGTGCCACTTCTAATCTCCTGGCCAGGCACCATACCTGCAGGGCAAGTGCGGGATGACATCTGCGACAGTCTGGACATTGCACGAACACTCTTTTCTTTTGCCAACATCGAGACACCTTCGCAATTCAAAGGCCGCGATCTTTTCACTGATCCACCACCCGACTGTATCTACTCTACAATCGGATATGGCCAGCCATTCAGCAAGATGGCACCCAATGGTGGCCGTGGCGACTGGTATGGTGATCGCGGTTGGCCACGGCGAAGCTGCATACGCACGAGCCAGTATCGCCTTGATAAAAATGTGTTGCTCAATGGCGAAAAACCGAAACCTGAAGATGAAGACATCTTCCTCGCAGATGTGTACGCTGATCCAGAAGAATTCACAAATATAGCACGAGATCCAGAATATGCAGATGTTGTCCACCAATTGTCTGATCAACTGGACAAACACACAGCAAATTCTGTGGAAGTAGATCCATCACGTTTGCAGAGATAGAAGATGCTTTGGAAGGAGAGCGAGAATGAAGCCCGAGAAATCATTCACCCCGGAACTTGAGATGGCCATCATCAAGCACCTCAATAGGAGGAAAGAATGGCGATGAAAACGGAACTCACAGGCGAAGACCTGGAGCACTTCCGCGAGAACGGTTACCTGGTGCTCCCACAGGCATTCAACGCCGAGGAAGTTGCTCGCATGCAACATGAAGCGGACCGGATACTCGAGCTCATCATCAACTCTTCTCTGGCCAACGGGCGAAAAAGCGGGCGACTCGACATTCTGCAGACATCTACCGGGCCGATGGTGCGCAAGATCCAGCCCATAAACGACCTGTCGCTGTTCCTGGCCGGAGTGTCTGCCGACGAACGACTCATCGGACCCATGCGTCAACTCATGGGTGACGAGCCGATTCTCATGGAGGAGAAGCTGAACTACAAAGAGCCACTGCCCGAAGCGATTGAGGGCATCCCATTGGTCGATCTCGAAGACCGGTTTCCGGTCCACAACGATTGGGCGTATTATCTTGCCCAGAATTACCCGCAAGAGATCATCTCTTCGGCTGTGACCATAGATCCATACGACGAATCGTCCGGACCGCTCCACGTCTGGCCGGGGAGTCACAAACAGCACCTGGAACACCACCGACCGCCCAACAAAAGGGGGTGGGAAGTGCTACCGGATTTGATCGATTTCGATGGGGGAATCGACCTGTTGGCGCCGCCCGGCTCCGTCATGCTCTTCCATTCGGTGCTGATCCACAACTCCAGGCCAAATGTTTCCGGTCGTCCGCGGAGGCTCATGATCTACAGCCATTACCCCAGGCAAAGCAACATCGGGCACGATGTGAGGAACGGGCCCAACAGGCTCAGGGAATCGCCCTACGAGTGGGAGTATCAGCGGGCGAAGGACCGCGGTGAATTCGAGGATGTGTTCCAGGCACCGGTGTTTTCCTGATTCCTCACTCGCTGAGTTTATTACTTTTCATACTGGAGGTTTTAATGGCAAAAATTGTAATCATTGGTGCTGGCAGTGGATTCGGAAGCCGACTGTCCCTCGATATTTTATCTCGTGAATTATTAAACGATTCCACAATCGCACTCTGTGATATCAACGAAGAGCGATTGACTCAGGTGCACGATTACGTGAACCGCGCCATTGATGGCCATGGACTCCCTGGCAAATGCATCGCCAGCACGGATCGCGAAGAATTATTGCCCGGCGCAGATTTTGTCGTCACTGCCGTATCCATTGGGGGCGCAGCCTACTGGGGCGAACCCTATGCATCTGAAATCAACATCCCCAAGAAGTACGGCATTAACCAAACTGTCGCCGACACAGTAGGCGTAGGAGGTGTGTTCCGTTATCTTCGCACCGCACACGAGCACCTATCATTTTGCAAAAGCATGGAAAAACACTGCCCCGATGCACTCATGTTAAATTATACCAACCCCATGGCCATGCTCACCTGGATGCATTCTATCGGTTCATCCATCCAAAACGTCGGCCTCTGCCACAGCGTACAGGGCACGACAAAAAAACTGGCAAATGGCATTGACGTTCCCTACGAAGATGTGAGTTACCTCGTTGCGGGGATTAACCACCAGGCCTGGATTCTAAAATTCAACAAAGACGGCGAAGACCTCTACCCTCGCATCTTCAAAGCCGTTGACACCCATCCCAGTTTCAAAGACGACCTGGTGCGGGTCGAGTTAATGAAGCAATTTGGCTATTTTGTCACCGAAAGCACCCGACACAATTCAGAATACCTCCCCTACTTCCAGCGCACTCGGGAATTGCGGGACATCTACAACCTGCCAGAACGCGATCCCGTCTTCATGGAATTGCCCGAAAGCCGCAAACGATCCTGGATGAAAGACACGGGTATCACAGATGACGATACCGAAGCCGAAGTCCCAAAACTACAAGCATCCCACGAATACGCTTCTTCAATCATAGAAGCAAAAATCACAGGTGTCCCATTTGTCTTCAACGGCAACGTCATGAACAACGGATCTATCACCAATCTTCCCGACGAATGCTGTGTTGAAGTACCCTGCATGGTCGATAGAGAAGGCATTCATCCCTGTTACGTTGGTGAACTCCCGCCTCAGTGCGCCGCATTAAACATGACCAACATCGCCGTACAAGAACTCTCCGTCAAAGCGGCAATGGAAAAAGATAAAGAAGCGGCATTCCATGCTTGTGCATTGGACCCACTTACTGCATCCGTCGTATCTTTACCCGACATCCGAAAAATGTTTGAAGAACTCTGGGAAGCAGAAGGCGATCGACTCAGTTATTTTGATGCCTGATAAGGAGCACGCATGTTTCCGAGCACGCTTGTATATAGCCGCCAGGGGAACGCGAATATCTGGACAGATCCGCATGTATCTAAAGCGATGCTCTCTGCTCACTTGGATCCAGATTCGGATGGGGCCAGTCGAAAACCTCATATCATCAGCAAAACGATTGACTGGGTGGCGGTACAATGTAAAGGAGCGAAACGCATCCTGGATCTGGGGTGTGGCCCAGGCTTATACTCAACCAGGCTGGCAGCCAAAGGGTTCAGCGTAACCGGCCTGGACATTAATCCGGTTTCTATTGAGTACGCCAGGAAGAGTGCCCGAGAGAGCGATCTTCGGATCCACTATGAATGCGGAGACTATCTCTCTGATCCTATTGAAGGCATGTATGACGCGGCTATCTGCATCTATTGCGACTTCGGTGCTCTCTTGCCGCGTGAACAAATGACGTTTCTGAGTCGCGTTCATGCACATCTCGTAAAGGACGGATTGTTTCTCTTCGACATATTTGGGCCACGCTTGAGCGACAGCAAATGCGAATCACGAGACTGGAACTACGTTTCCGGTAGCGGATTTTGGGCGAACTCTTCTCACTTCTTGTTGAATGAGAGCAAACACTTTCCAGACCACAGAGCTTGGGGAATACGAACATTAGTACTGGAGGACAGGCAAGATCCAAAGGAGTTCATCACATGGGACCACTATTTCACCGAAAGCGAGATCGAGAGCCTATTGGCAACGAATGGCTTCGACATAAGTTCAATGCAAAGCGATATAGTCGAAGCGAACGACTTTGCTAGCGACGATGTCTTATTCGTGACATCAAGAAAGCGATAGATCGCACTTCATCTAACAGCATGGCATAGACGAGTCTGATTTATTATGGAACGCATCAATTTCAAACGGGTAATTCCAGCCGACCAGAATCGATTTCGTCCACTCGTCGAAGCTTACTGGCTGGAGATCATGCCACATGCCGATACGGTATGTACATCTGATAGTCGGGATTCGTATTTCGCAGATCGTTTTCCCCTGTCCAGCACTGAACCAAGGGTATTTTGGGGGCTAAGCGAAGGATCCCCAGTGGGATTTATTTCATTCTCCATCTCTGGCACCAGAGCAGAGATAAACGACTTCTACGTTGTTCCTGCCAAGCGCAGGAGGGGCATTGGGACGTTCTTGGTGAAATCAGCCATAGAAATTACCGATAGCCTGGGAATTGATAGGATCGATTTAAATGTCCGACGGGACAATCCAGAGGCCTTGAAATTCTGGGAAGCACAAGGATTTATGATTGGGCACTACGAACTGATTCAATACCGGGATCCCAAAAAGCGAGTTGGATTTTTGGGAGCACTTTCCTCTGATTTTGTGTAGAATGTCCAATCGAAACACGAAAGTAGCGTTGGATTACCCAATCATTCCACCCCCGCAAACCATGCACAATAATCACTAATAAGGAGACTCGCAATGGAGACACATGTTCCTCTCATCAGCACCCGGACAAAGGGCCCGTTGGGATTGGTTCATCTTCCCAGGCTATGGTTGAAAATGCGTCTGTCGGCAAAGGGCAAGTTGGCAGATGAATACAGAGCGGGCGAAGGTGGGTTCGATGGCATGCTACTCGAAGCTCTGGGAATTGATTCGACCGCCGCTGTCGCTTTCGTAAGCGCGTCGCAGCCGGGCTACCTGGCGTTCGAGACCTGGGTGAAGAAAAATGCGAAACCGGAAAGCCTGACGCCGGAGGCGATAGACCAATTCAACGAACGCATCCTCTCGTTCCCCAAGCCAGAGCCCGGCCGAAGCGAAATGCTTGAGATTCTTGGGTTGTCCCAGTCTGACAAAGAGTGGCTTGGGACCGACCTCAACGATCTCGACGACTGGCATGGCTTTCATCTGGTGCTACTCAATGAGTAGTGAAGTGATCAAAGCCATCATCTGGGATATGGGTGGAGTACTGATAGAAGAAAACCTAACAGTGGACTACACTCAAATTCCTCAAATTGGTATGTCAATAGCTGAACTGGCCCAAATGGTATTCTATCACCCTCTAACGCCGAAACTTTTCGTGGGAGAAGAACATCCAGAAAAGTTATGGAAAGTTATTGGAGGTGAACTGAATATATCAAATGATGAAGCACAGAAATTAGGTGAGGATTTCTGGGGCGAACCCATCTGGAATTATGATCTGTTAGACTATATTACCTCATTAAAAGGTAAATATAAACTCGGCGTACTCAGCGATGCTTGGATCACGACACGCAAAATTGTACAGGAAGAGATTCACGATGACCTTTTTGACGCGATAATGTTCTCAGCTGAAGAAGGTTTGCGTAAACCTGACCCAAAGATTTTTCAGCGTATGCTATCCCGTTTGGAAGTGACTGCTGAAGAAGCCATTTTTGTGGATGACAGAATTAACAATGTGCAAGGTGCTGAGCAAGTTGGCATACATAGTATTCACTATACGCCAGAAATCGATATCCAAGAACGAATCAAGCAAATTACGTCAAACGCAAAAACGAAGAACCGATTACCAAAGTAATGCAAGCACTAAAGGAAATCTGAGGCTTCCTCTACATACCAACTCCTAAACGGCTGTGATTGTCTTTTTTTATTGATGAATTGTCTGATAGGCTGCAAGCCCGTCAGCAACCCCAACAGTTAGAGGAAATCGCGGCAGTTAATCCTCTTTGGCAGGTCCCTATGCCCCCATTGGCTTCCAGCTACTACCTGGAGAGAATCAGAGATGCCTTTCCAGATCTCATGTGGACAAATTACCGAAGAGTTCAGACTATTGCCGATCCCGATCATGTAATGATTCTGTTGGACAATGGCATCGCTTTCCGGTTCGAGAATGATCAGGATACGAATCTGACGAGGGAGCGGATCGTCCTGGATGCCCTTAGAAGCAGGCTGAATGCCATTCCCATACCCGACTATGCATTCGTGCCGAAGGCGTCAGATTTTGCGGGATACCACACAATTCCGGGGACTCGACTTTCTCCGTGGCGGTTTTGGAGACTTTCCAAGGCGAACCGCAGCGAGGCCGCTCAGAGGCTGGGTGTTTTCATCAGCGAACTCCACAGCTACCCGATCGCGAAGGCAAGAAGCCTCGGCGTAGAAGAGGGTGACGCATCGGTTAGGCGTCGCAGGATGTGGAAGGAGTTATTCGCTGAACGGGCAGACGAGCTTCAATGTGAGGTCCGCAATGTTTTCGAAGCATGGATCGAAAGAAGTGAAAGCATCAATCATTCATACGAGCCTGTGCTGGCTCACAACGACCTCTGGTACAAACACATCTATCATGCCCCCTCGACCGGAAGACTTACTGGGATCATAGACTGGGGGGACATCGAAATCACGGATCCCGCTAAGGATTTCTATGGATTCTGGATATACGGAGAGTCATTTCTCGACGAGGTCTTGTCGCACTACGCATACTGTGACGCGAATCTAAAAGACAGATCCTTTGAGCACTTTTGGGGAATCGCAATTAGTAGCTGGTTTAGTCGTCCCCCAGGCGGGCGATTCTTTCGACGATCAACCTGGGAAGGTAGGCCGACCTCGGAATGGCCTATGGGGCCGGTGCGGTGAGGACAGGTCCCAAGTTTGGAGATGTGAAATGAATGATTCCCTGTCATATTCAGTTGCGGTAATTGCAGATATTCACGGCAACGTCGCTGCACTCAAAGCTGTTATTGAGGATCTACAAAGCCAACCCTATGATCGTCTGGTGGTCGCTGGCGACTTGGTGCTGAACGGACCCCGCCCGGTCGAGAGTCTTGACACGATACGAAATCTGGGTGCTCCCACGATTTACGGAAACGCAGACCTGTTGGTCTTTGATGAACAGTATTCCGAGGAAAGACTGGACTGGGTAAGAGAGAAACTGGGAACAGATGGATTGAGCTATCTAAAGAATCTGCCCTTTGAGCACCGGATAACCCCACCAGGAGGGCAGTCTCCGGAGGATGATCTTCTCATTGTCCACGCAACGCCTACTGATGTGGCCGGTTTTTTGGTTCTTCAACCTGATCAGGATCCGTTCAGACTTCTGACCGTTACGCCAGAAGAGGAGGCCAGGACACTGCTGGGGGATGCGAAGGCCAATCTGATTGTGGCAGGACACCTTCACTACGCGTCCTATGGCGTTCCGTGCGGTCAGCGATATAGTATCATTGATTCAGTTGGGTTTCCGTTTGATGGGGATCATCGAATCGGATATGCCAGAGTGTGGTGGGATGGGCAGGAATGGCATGTGGAGAATCACAGATTGAGTTACGATTACCACAAGGTTGTGGAGGATGTCAGGTGTTGTGGTGCGCCTTTTGGTGAGTTGTCAGCTCAAAGAATTCTTCAAACCAGGTTCAGGCCGACTATGTAGAATCAGAAGCCTGATGGTACGCGCTGTATGGCTGCCCGTGATAGGCTTCGCCGTAATGACGCCTCGGGGTTTGCCCCAGTCTGACAAAAAGTGGCTTGGGACCGACCTCAACGATCTCGATGACTGGCACGGCTTTCATCTGGCGTTACTCAATGAGGCGTGAGCAAACGATTCTATAATCAAAGGGGCCTTTATGCAGAATCACTATAACCGATATTCTCACTGTCTTTTATCAGTTTTTTTTCTGTTCCTATCACTAATGATATTTTCTGAACAGATTAAAGGACAAGAACGGGAGAAATCAATGAATTTGAAAATTGATAAGAGCGGACACTTCCTTATTAGAGAAGATGGCGAACCTTTCTTTTGGCTTGGAGACACTGCCTGGGAATTGTTCGCGAAACTTGATAGGAATGAAGTTCTGAGATATTTGGAAGACCGCAAAGGCAAACATTTTAATGTTATTCAAGCTCGTGCACTTAATTTGAACATTGAACGGCCAAATGCGTATGGGCACAAGGCCTTCCATGATGGAGATAGTGGCAAGCCAAATGAAGACTATTGGAAACACTGTGACTTTATCATTGAGAAAGCGAAATCATTGGAACTCTATATAGCTCTTTTACCAGCATGGGGGCATGTGGAGAAGAAACGCAATAGTTCTAAAGACATTCTGCTCTCCAATCCCGAACGAGCTTATCGCTACGGCCTATTTATTGGTCACAGGTATAGAAGTCATAAGAATATCATTTGGGTACTTGGTGGCGATATCAAGCCCACCAGGCACAAAGTGTACGACGCATTGGCTCGGGGTATTACAGAGGGTGCGGGACAGGGAAAGTCTGATAACGTCCTGATGTCATACCATCCCCCGGGAGGAACCTATAGACCCCCAGCGACATCAACGGGTGAATTTTATCATAATAAACCCTGGCTGGATTTCAATATGATTCAGTCAGGGCACAGAATCGGGAACAAAAACTATGAAAGGATTATGGAGGACTACTATCGCACGCCGCCAAAACCGACTCTTGACGCCGAACCTTGCTACGAACACCACCCAGTTAAGCATAATTTCAAGAATGGAGAGTTTTCAGCTTGGCACCTTCGCCGTCGCGCCTACTGGTCCATTCTAGCCGGTGCCTTTGGTTTCACTTATGGGGCAAATGGCATATACCAGATGGATAAGCCCAATCGAATCCATAAACGTTCCCATCACAAATTCTTCTGGTATGACGCCCTTAACTTTGAGGGAGCAGGTCAGATGAAATTTGTTCGACAACTCTTTGAATCTCGTCCTTTTCATATACCAGATCAGAGCATTATTCTTTCTTCGGAAGGAACCGTTGATGATCGTGTGCAGGCTGCACGGGCAACTGATAACAGCTATTGGA
Source organism: Gemmatimonadota bacterium (assembly GCA_026705765.1). Lineage (NCBI taxonomy): Bacteria > Pseudomonadati > Gemmatimonadota > Gemmatimonadota bacterium. The sequence continues at coordinate 15,250 of JAPPAB010000160.1, read as the reverse complement.
TTATCTATATTACAAATGGCCATTCAGTAGATTTGGATCTATCGAAAGTTTCGGGCTTGTCAACGAATGCATGGTGGTTCAATCCACGCGACGGGCTTACCTATACCACCCAATCGGAGGCCGTCAGGAGACCTTTCGATATCTTCCAAAATGATACGCGCCAATCCTTTGACCCGCCAAGAAATCCAGGCGCAGACAATGACTGGATTCTCGTTATAGACGACGCGGCCAGAGGCTATCCGGCTCCAGGCGCAGTCTCTAATCGGTAAGGGTTAGCAAAGTAATACGCCAGTCTCAGATTGAGCAAAGTCATTCCAACAAAGAGTGGCTTGGGACCGACCTCAACGATCTCGACGACTGGCATGGCCTTTCATCTGGCGCTACTCAATGAGGCGTGAGCAAACGATTCTAAGGATATAGATCTATGTGTGCTCAAAAATTGGCTCCTATTCATCCCGGGGAAGTGTTGCTGGAAGAGTTCCTCAAGCCGATGAATCTGAGTCAAAACCACCTCGCGCTTTCCATCGGGGTGGCGCCCCGACGTATAAACGAGATTGTGTTGGGAAAACGAGGCATTACTGCTGATACGGCCCTGAGACTCGCTCGCTACTTCAACATGTCACCCAAATTCTGGATGGGCATTCAGATGGACTATGCCCTGGATGTAGCAGAGGACGAGCTATCGGACCGCCTGGAGCGAGAGGTGCGACCGCACCTGGATAGAGATGGGTAACTCGTTCCTGGAAGGACAACGTCTGCTAACACAGTGCCCCCAACTGCTGTGCGGTTCGGGGGCACTAACACGTTAAGTGCTATCCCGATATTTTCAGGTACATAGTGAATGCCCAAACTCAACCTACCATATGAATTCATCTCGGTCCAACTGGCCTTTGCCAGACGTATGTCCGAATTGTCTCTCAGCCCCCTGGAAGACACCCTGATCGACTGCACAATGCTTCGGACACTTTTGAACATTCGGGTCACAAAGGAGACAGCGCAAGAAAGTGAGGCCTGGCAGAGCTTTCTGAGAGGGCTACGAAATACGAGTGAGCCGGATCGCTGGGCTTACGACCACTATCTCGAACGCGAGAAAGACGAACCGCCAATCAATGTCCTGGACGGCTTTGGGTGCTTCTGGTATAGCTACCCCTTCCGGAATGAACCCAGGGTCCGTCTTCACTTTCGTAACGCCGACACTTCTGGGAAGGGCGCACTGAGCCTTGAACGTGTCGGTGTCAGACGTCGTGAGCTAACCTGTCTTCTTCGAGATGTAAGGGAGAAGCATCCGGAGGCAGAAACTGTGCGCGGAGGCTCGTGGCTCTACAACATCAATGCCTATCGCCGTCTGTTTCCACCGGAGTACTTCGCTTCGACCAAGCCTGTTGGATATGAGCTTGAGTTCTGGGCACTGTGGGGTCAATTTCTGCGCGGCGGATTCCGCCCGGATATTGATGCGATTACTCGATTCCAAACTGCAATTGCCATAGCCGACTCACCTGAAGAATGCGAACGTTGCTTTACCTACGAGGTTCTGCGGCCTGAATGCGACATTCAGCACTTCTACAGGCATTTCAAGATGCTCGATATATAACAAAGGAGCCTTCATGTCCGACTTCCCATCCCAATCGCGTTACGACAGCATGACATATAGACGGTGCGGCAACAGCGGTATTCAACTCCCCCTACTCTCTCTCGGCCTGTGGCATAATTTTGGCGGCGTCGATGTGTTTGAAAATGGGCGTGCTATTGTGCGCACCGCCTTCGACCACGGCATCACACACCTGGATCTGGCCAACAACTATGGACCGCCCTATGGCTCTGCCGAAGAGACCCTGGGCCGCATCCTCCAACTCGACCTGACGCCCTACCGGGACGAACTGATCATCTCCACCAAGGCCGGATTTGATATGTGGCCCGGACCCTATGGCAATTTTGGCTCGCGGAAGTACCTCGTTGCCAGCCTCGATCAAAGCCTCAAACGCCTGGGGGTAGATTATGTCGATATCTTCTACCACCATCGCCCCGATCCCGACACGCCGCTTGCAGAAACCATGGGTGCCCTCGATTTCGCCGTCCGTTCAGGTCGCGCCCTCTATGTTGGCATCTCCAATTATCCGCCCGACAGAACCAGAGAGGCAGCGCAAATCCTGCGCGACCTGGGTACGCCCTGCCTGATCCATCAGCCCAAATACAATCTGCTTACCCGACAACCCGAAAACAATGGCCTCTTCGACGTCCTGCAGGAGGAAGGCATCGGCTGCATCGCCTTCTCCATCCTCAACAGCGGCATGCTCACCGACAAATACCTGGACGGCATCCCCGCAGACTCTCGTGCCGCTCGCCCAAGTCACCCGCTCAAAAATCGCCTCAACAAAAAAACCCTCGACAAAATAAGCAAGCTCAACAACCACGCCTGCGCCCGAGGCCAGACCCTCGCCCAGATGGCCATCGCCTGGGTCCTCCGACAAAAGGCGGTCACTACCGCACTTTGCGGGGCCAGCCGCCCCGAACAAATTGAGGACAGTGTCGGTGTCCTCGACAACCTGAATTTCACCGAAGACGAACTACAGACAATCGACAATATCTTAGCGACTTAAACGACCTGCTGAGATTACCTTAACTGTTCGTTAATCCCATAGTTATGTGATGAGAGTAGCCTGATCGGGAGTTGCGCATTGAAAGTCGAAAATCTTCCAACTGCTGTTCAAGCCCATCTTGAGGGTTTTAAGTCAGATGGGGAAAATCTCCGGACAGCATCGTGTGCCGACGTGTTCCGGTACACTCACCCACATAAACAGAGTTTGTTCCTCAAAGCACGAGATACGCATGCGGCACCACAAGAATCCGATCTTCTGGCCGAGAAAACGGCAATGTCCTGGCTCCAGGGAAAATTGAACGTTCCTCGCGTGGTCTGCTTTCACGAAAAAGGTGATACCCAGTATCTGCTCATGACCCAAATCACTGGTGTATCTGGCATCCACCAGGATGCCAAAAGTGATGTTCCGGGTCTCGTACGCCTGTTCGCTCGTGGTCTTCGCGAAATTCACGCAATAGCGGTCGATTCGTGCCCCCTGGATTGGCGCATGGAACGCTATTTTGCGTGGGCGACAGACTTGATTAACTCAGGTGTACTGGACGGTCAGATACCAGATGGTGAAACGAGGAATGTTCTCCGGGATGAGCTGGACAGCATACGGGCCGACCTGCCACCAGAGGACCTGGTGTTCACCCATGGGGATTATTGCCTACCCAACGTAATGATCCACGATGGCCGTTTAAGTGGCTACATTGATTTGGGCTATGCGGGCGTCGGAGATCGATATCTCGATTTTGTCGCAGTTCACTACACCATTCGCAGAAATCTTGGGAATGAGTGGATTCCTTTGTTTTTTCAGGAATATGGGCAGGAATTAGATCAGGCCAAATTGAGCGTATATCAAAGAATCCATGACTTTGCCGACTGAGAAAGATTCGGATACGTTGCTTGATTCAGACCCTAAAATCTTCAAAAAAAGCATTGTTTTGACTATAGACAGAGGTTTAATTTTTAATAAATCTGAATAGGAAGCACCACCTATGATCTCGAAATATATTGATAAACTCAGAGAGGGTGAATCTCTCCAGGCCGATGAGGCTGAACAATGCTTGAGTGCAATCCTGGAAAGTAACCTGCCAGACGAACAGATTGCAGAACTGCTCATAGCGTTTTCTGAGAAGGGCGAGACTGCTGATGAAATTCTCGGATTTTCAAGAGCTTTATTGGCCAAAGCAAGACCTGTACCCCTCCCTTCCGACGTCATTGATTCGTGTGGAACAGGTGGAAGCGGTTTAAATCGATTCAACGTATCGACAACCGCCGCGTTCGTTTTATCTGCTGGCTGCGTTCCGGTTGTGAAACACGGCAATAAAGGCTCAAAGCGACCGAATGGCAGCTTTGATTTGCTGGAGAAACTCGACTGCGAATTTGATTTCGAAGACGACCGATTGGAAGACATTTTCAGGAGAACGAATGTGTGTTTTCTATTTGCCCGCACATACCATCCAGTAATGAAAAAAGTTGTGTCCGCCAGACAAATGGTTGATAGAAGGACGATTTTCAATCTCAGCGCACCATTATGCAACCCTGCCAATCCTCAATATCAGATACTCGGAACAATTGATGTCGATATGGGCAGACAACTCGTAGAAGTACTCCGCCATCTTGGGCGCAAACGCTTCTTGATTGTTGTCGGAGAGCCGGGGATTGATGAGATCTCCATTTCTGGACACACGCATATCTTTGAAGTGGCCGAAGGAGTGACCAGAGAATACCAGATTTCGCCTTCAGATTTTGGGATAGCGAAACGGGATTACAGTGAGATTCCGGGTGGTGATAGTGATGAGAATGCAGAAATCTTCCTATCTCTTTTACAGCACCAGACCCCCGAACCAATTCTGGACCTGGTCTGTTTGAATGCCGGTGCAGCTTTCTACTGTTTTGGACGAACAGATTCGATTGAGGAAGGCTTTGATCTGAGCAAGGATCTCTTCGCAAAAGGGTTGGTTCAAGAGAAATTTCTTGAATATAAACGACTGTCCAGAATCCCACCCCGCTAAATCGCGCACAAAAGCAATATCCTCAATTGCTAACTTCCCTCAATAGCTCGGTCGGAAAACCTAAACCCCATTCCATTTGTCTAAACCACATGAACCTTGTCTTCCTCACCCTTATGACTTGTAATGTCCAGATCAGGAGGCAAAAACGGTGGAGAAAGTCAAACAGGTACGGTGGTCATGCGCGATAATTTGGGTCCCAATTGTGCTGCTGGCGCTACCGCTTTTCGCTGAAACGCAAAGTTCGACGCGCACCATCAGTGCCACATGGACGGATAATCCCCCCATTATTGATGGCGAGCTTACAGACAGTGCCTGGCAACGCGCCCAAATTGCGACCAATTTCTTTCGCGCAAAGGAAGGAAGCATCCACCCGGCGCAATTGAATACGGAAGTCAGGATTTTGTACGATGAGCACATGCTCTATATCGGCGTATATTGCGATGAGCCGGACATGAAGAGTTTGCGCGAGACGAAAATTCGCCGGGATTCCGCGATCTGGCAGAATGACTGTATCGAAGTGATGATTGATACCTATCGCGACCGTCGCAACTGCTACGTTTTTGGAATCAATACACTCGGCACACAGATGGACGAACGGGTCAGTAATGAGAGTGTTTTCGACCTGAGTTGGGATGCAAAATGGAAATCGAAAATAAAAAAACACCGAAATCACTGGACCGCAGAATTTGCGATCCCGTTTCGCATGCTCCGTTTTAATCGACACAATACGACGTGGGGAATCAACTTTTGGCGGACACATCCGATAAATGGTCAATCCTATTCGTGGGCACGCACCGATTTTTTCGGGCGCGTATCGGAGTTTGGCGATTTGATCGGATTGGATTTCGGAAAGATCAAAACAGAGCAGAAGATCGGTATTCTCCCCTACGGGACCTATCGTGCAATAGAAAATCGTTCCAATGACCACGATGGTGGTTTGGACCTGATTCTCCCGATCTCGACGCACCTCACCTCGAATGTGACTTTCAATCCCGATTTTTCACAATTGGAAAGTGATCCGACGCAAATTAACATATCAAGTGACCGGGAATTGTCTCTCCCAGAACGCCGTCCATTCTTCCGGGAAGGTGCTGAACTGTTTAGGCTGCCGCTCAATTTATTCTACACCCGTCGCGTTCAAGAAATCGATTTTGGTGTAAAAACAGCAGGTAAAATTGGCGGTTCTAATTTCGCGGTCATCAATACTTACGGCAAAATGATCGATCGGTACGATGCGGATAAAAAAAAGCAGGCAAATCTTTTGGCCGGGCGAGTTAATTACGATATCGGCGAGCGCACTGTCATCGGCGCAATGGGAATCCATAAACACCAGGCAGATCGAGATGTGGCACTCCTATCGCTCAATGGTCGATTTGGACTTCATCGAGACTGGACGGTAACGTCGCAGTATGCTGTCGATTTCATCGATGGCGAAACGCATCGGGCGTATCACACCGCGATGGAATGGCTTCATGAAGGTTGGCTGACCGAAATCGCGTTTGAAGAGATTCAGGATGGCTTTCGGCCAAATGAGATGGGGCTTGAAGATGAGGCATTCCGTCGGGGGCGTGCTCGCGTGAGGTACAGACACGAGTTTCCAGAGGCGAATCTCGTGCAGTCATTGGGTGCTGATATGCGCCATTTTTATCAAACCAATGCACAAAAATTGCTGCGGGAACGACGGAGTGAGTTCCGTTTTGATATTGATATTGGCCGATTTGATTTCTTCACCTATGGTGGGTTTGGCGCCCTTCGCGAAGTCGGTCAACTTTTCGATACCAGGTTTATCGGCTCAGTGATTGATTATCAGGCACCGTGGTGGCACCTGGAGGTTTCAAATCGTTTCGGCACCCGTCGAGATGAATTCAACCGATTTACCAGCTTCTCTGCGGGTGTCAACCTCTTTGGCAAGCTGACCGCTGATCTCGACCTGGATAATTTCTTTTGGCGTACACATCGAAATACGCTAATTTTCCGGCTCCGCAGTAACTATCAATTGACCCAAAAGATCGGTTGGCGCATTTTTTTTGAACGCGTAGATGAACGGTTGCAAGATGAGATCAGCTACAATTTCAACGCAATCTTCGACTACGAGTTCACCCCAGAAAGTCATTTTTACTTTGTGTTTGTTGACAGACTCCCTGGTGGGCGCGCTGTGTTTACAAAGTTCGCGTATCTTTTTGAAGCCAGTTTCCCAGATTTTGGTCGATTTTATTGATCGGTTAACACCAAATCGGTTCGCTCTTGACGGAGGCTTCGGAAAGGCGGACGAAACCCGGCACTGATCTTCCCTTACCGTTTCTTATGCGATTGAAGGAATTTTTTGCCAGGCAAAGGTCTATACGGGCGAAATCGCGACACCGCATGGTACGCAGCAATTGATTCAGAGTGGCCTCAACTCGAGAAAGCCTTCGTCACATGGTTAGCCCCAGACAATTTTGACAAGCAGGGTAAGCAGCGAGTATGTCTTTCAGATCTCACCCGGTCTATTCTCAAGAAAACTGACTGAATCTGGATGAGTGGTAAATTGGCTTTTGTGAGGAAAAGAATGAAGACTATCGATCGTATCTCAGGGATTCTGATCACGCAAGAGGGACTCTTACTCGTCAAGTGTGATGGCATTGACGACTACCTCTTGCCTGGCGGAAAAGTCGAGAACGGTGAGTCGGATCTGGATGCCTTACGTAGAGAACTGATGGAAGAACTCAACATCACCCCCACAGATCCTGAATTCTTCGGCGAATACGAGCGCATAACCTCCCCTCCAAGAACAGATGAGAGGTACATAGTTAGAATTCGAGCTTACGTAACAGGTTTTGAGGGAGAACCTGTTCCAGACGGCGACGAGGTACTTGAGATCGTCTGGGCATCTATGGAGGATCTCGAATCAGGAAAATATCCACTGAATCCTATCTTGCGGAAGTACATTGTCCCCCAACTTAAGCAACAGCAACAGCTTTGATTATGACGCGGAAGGTCGAGCTCTGACAAATGCTGGTGTCGATGGATAGCCTTTAGGATCTCATTCTTTTTTTGATGTCCTTGGGCATAGAGAAAATTAGGTTATCTGACGGGGATTTTCTTTAGATAAAGTCCCGAATATGCTCGTAGACTGAGTAACCTGAAACGGCAACTCGCTGAAGAGCACGACAATGACCGCCAGTCGTATATGGACGGAAAAGCCGCTCTATATTCTGACTGATCATTACTGTATAACAGTGGGACTTACGCCTTTGGTCTGTTACAAATAGAGATGAAACCAATGAGGAGAAATGTCTATGTTGGTTCGCGAAGTAAAGGCACTGGCAGGGAAATGGGTATCTGAGAATGCGAGCCAGTTGCCGGGATTCATGGGGGGATTTTTCCGCGGGTCCCTCACCGAGGCACATGATGATACTGAGTTTCCGATCAGTTCTGACCTGGATCTGACCCTGGTTTTCGAGGGTGCCTTGCCAGAAAGTCCCCTCAAAGAGGTCCATTACTATGGTGTGATTATTGGGGGTGGATTCTGGCCAGTAACTCGGCTACAACCTTTAGAGCGTGTGCTGAGTGATTACCGTATCGGATATAGTTTCCGGCTACCACATGTCTTGCCTGGGGCATCAGATAAATTGTGCGAGATGGCTGCCGCAGTATCCCGAAATTTTCCAAAACGACATTGGGTGATGAAGCGGATTGAAGATGCGCGAGCAAACTGTCTGAAATATGTGAATTTCGTCAGCGAATTTGACAGTGAGTTCGACAAGGTACTCGCTTGGCTGTGGGCGGCCGGTATCACCACCCACATCATCTTGGCAGCGGCGCTCAGAAATCCAACAATCAGGAAACGGTATTTGGCTGCACGAGAAGTATTGTCCCAATACGGACACCTCGATTTCTACGAGTTCCTACTGACGTTGCAAGGATCGCATCACTTTGACTCGGCAACAACTCAGACACACTTCCATAATGCCATTGAAGTCTTTGACGTAGCCTGTGAAGTCTGCCACAAGCCCTTTCCTTATTCGTCAGAAATCAAACTGGCCTCACGGCCCAAGTTGATCAACGGAACGCAGGAACTGATCACCAAGAGCTTTCACAGGGAATCGGTCTTCTGGATCGTCGCTACATATGCTCGCTGCCTGAGAGCCTTTGAGCATATCGGTGCTTTGTCCCATCTGGACCGATTTCGGCCTGGATTCGAACATATACTTGACGATCTTGGCATCAAATCGCTCAGCGACCTTGGCCCGCGTACCGAGCAAGTCAAGGCTTCAATCCCACATGCCATGGCGATTGCGCAATTGATCCTGGAAGCCCATCCAACCATCGAAGATTCTTGATCCCTTCATAGCTGAAGACAGATTGGACGAAATTTACCCCGCTATTTTCGTGGCCTGTCTGGGACTCTTTGGCTTGACCTCTTTTAGCGTAGAACAGCGCACAAAGGAGATTGGCATTCGTAAGGTTCTGGGTGCTTCTGAATCCGGACTGGTGCTCATGATTTCAGGCGAGTTTATATGGCTGGTGCTCCTTGCCAATCTGGTTGCGTGTCCCCTGGCTTATTGGATGATGAACCAGTGGTTGGCAAATTTTGTATATCGTATTGACGTGGGAGTGATGCCTTTTGTGATGGGCGGGCTATTCACATTTGCGATTGCGCTGACGACGGTGGGATTCAAGCCTGGAAGAAAGCGCGAGCGAATCCGGTTGATGCTCTTCGCTGCGAGAAAAGAAGAATCAATGAAAGAGTCAGAGAGATCAAGAGGCAAGCAGGAAAGAGTACGTCGGATGGGACGCACCGATTCGTACTTGATCTGTGCCACTCCACGCACAGGCAGTACCTTGTTGTGTGGATTGCTGACGTCCACGGAAGTCGCGGGGCGTCCTGAGTCATACTTCCGCCAGCCCGACGAGCAAATGTGGGCCGCCCGATGGGACATTGTACGCTCGTCTGATGAGGTCTTTGAATATTCCGAATTCGTGCGAGCAGCCATTGCCGCAGGCAGGACCCAAAATGGCGTGTTTGCCGCAAGGATTATGTGGGGAACTTTGGACTATGTGGTCGACAAGTTGGGCGCGGTCTATCCAGCTATCACTGGTGGCGATATCGACCTATTGAACCGAGTGTTCGGGCATACGCGCTTTGTCTATCTCCAGCGCGATGATGTTCTGGCGCAGGCCGTGTCCTGGCGCCGCACCGAGCAAACCAACGTCTGGTTCGAGACTGATCAGTCGGAATTGGAACAGCCTGAACAAGAACTCAGGTTCGACTTCGACCAGATCTGCAAGTTGGTTCAGATGATCAATGAGCACAATGCAGCATGGCGGGCGTGGTTTGCTTCGGTTGGTATTCAGCCTTACCTTGTGCGGTACGAAGACCTTGCCACCAATCCCGTCGGTGTGACCTGTGGCATCCTTGACTTTCTCAAGCTAGAGCTACCACCCGAGCGCGAGATTCAGACACGCCACAGGGCTGACGACCTCAACGCCCAATGGATCAATCGCTACCGAGCTGAGCAAGCAGAACGCTTGAGTGTGTCTTCGGAATCTGAAAAGGGCAAATATGAGTCATTGGATCCCATCTCCCTGATAAAGGAGGAAAACATGGCAGATTCCCTGCATTTCGTCCATATCAGTGACACACACTTAGGACATTTGAGAGATTGGGTCGCGTTAGGCAACAATCCATTCCATAATCTATTGCGGGTCCTTGAAGCTATAAACAGCCTGCCGACGCGACCCCAATTTGTGATTCATACAGGGGATGTAGCGAATCATAATACTGAGGTCGCCTACGAACTGGCGGCAGAAGCATTTTCTCAAATCAACATCCCGATCTACTTTGTAACAGGCAATCATGACACGCGTGATTATATGCGCGTGCATCTAACAATGGGTCCTAAAGAGGATGTACTATCCAATTCAGACCTGAACTGCTATCGCTTCTCATATCAGGGCGAACGGTTTCTGGTGTTAGATACCCAGCAGCCATACGAAGAGGCCGGTCACTTTGGTAAAGTAACAGAAGATCAGCTTGATTTTGTTCGCGCGGAGGTTAGCCAGCAGAACGGCTCGTTGACTGTTTTTATGCATCACTCGCCCCTCGATTTGGATTCCAAGTGGTATTCTAGAGACGTGGGCATGCTTAATGGTACTGAATTGCATGAAGCACTGTTGCCTGCAAGAGAGCGTCTCCGAGGTGTTTTCTTCGGTCATGTTCATCGGGGGACCCATATCCACAAGGATGGCATTGCCTATATCAGTGTAGGCAGCACCTTTTGCCAACTCAACTATTGGCCTAATGAACAGGAAGTGAACTTTGATGAAGAGCACCCGCCGTGCTTCAACTTTGTCACCTTTCATGAGGATAGGATGATTGTCAAGGAGCATTCGGTCTCTGTGAAAGGATTGAATGTTGCCGACAAGACGTAACCTTGTGCAGTGAGCGGGAAGTTACAGTGACTCAGGTGAGCGAGCGTGCTTGCCGTCCTATCAAGTATGCATCGGGCACGCCGGAGATGTTATGTGCAATACGGTCCTAAAAACCAGATGGCGTGTCCTGCGCCCGAAAATAAGGACGTCTCATGAATTTTACGATTGATCTTGAATATACTCCGCGCAGCCCCCAAGATGGATTGCCGTTCACAGAGAAAACATTCTGTCGGCGTAGTGTCCCATTTACCTTTGACGTCAAAGAAGTGGGGATTGCTTTGGTTGATTTTTGGAATTTTGGCTGGGATGATGGCCCCTTTGACGAAGAACTTGGTGATCGCAGTTTTGAACGAGGTCGCTCCCATGCAGAACGAAAACGCCGAATTATTGAGACAAAAGTCGGGCCATTAGTAAATACACTTCGCGATATGGATTTCCAGATTTTTCACTGCAATCAAGCAGATTTTCTGAAACACTACCCTCAATGGAATCAGTCAACAACCGATGCAGAACGCCAGAGCCTATCTGCGAATCCTGCTTCTTCTGAAAATTTAAAAGAAGAACGAAACAGTCAATGGCCTTCACAAGAGTGGGTGGATAGCTGGAAAAATCAGCATCGCGAATTGATTTGGCGAATGGAGGATTGGGCGAATATTCAGGGGAAACTCTATTACCAAATATCGATACCTGAACCCGTTAAACCCCAGGATGGCGATTTACTGGTTTATTCAGGAGACCAGTTTCATCGGCTGCTTGCCGAAAAGCGTATCAAGATTCTGTTCTACATGGGCTTTGAGACCGATGAATGTTTGCTGAATAAGCCTCATGGCATAAGAAATATGAGTCGCTTGGGTTACATGCCTATAGTTGTAACCGACTGTACGACAACATATGAAGCGGCTGAAACTCTGGATGGACTGTGGAAAACGCGAGTTACAATTCTCAATATTGAAGCCCACCAGGGCTATTCAGTAACATCTGAAACCCTTTTAAAATCTGTGAAAACTATGAAATAATAAAGACCCCGAGCTTGTGTCTCCTGCCCTCCGGGGCCTAACAAAAAATGCCCACACCGCACCAAACCCAACACCTCCAAAACGGCTGCGCCTGATTGGTGGACTGAGTTTAAACTCTTGATTTGTTTCCTGCTACGCAGCCGTATCGGCCATTTCAAACGTTAGCCGCAATGCCGGTCGTCAAGGCGACGGTCATCAACCTAATGTTGCGTTTACGACGGACCGTTCAAAGATGTCATCATATTACGTAAAAGCAGGTGTTGCCGGAGTGATTCTCAGAGGCAACCAAATTGTAATGGTTCGCCGCAAATACGGGGCACACAAAGGAAAGTGGTGTATCCCTTGCGGAAACATTGGAGTTGGTGAAGACGTCCGAGTAGCTGTGAGCCGAGAGATTAAGGAAGAGACTGGCCTGGATGTAGAAGTCGGTGATATTGTAGATGTGCTCTCAACACATCACTCGCCAGAGCAGAGCGTCGTAGGCATATGGTTTCTTGTCAAAGAAAAGGGAGGTAATCTGGTCGCAGGAGACGATGCCTCTGAAGTCCAGCTATTTCCTCTCGATGAGCCGCCAGCAGATATGGCATTCGAGGCAGATAGGAAGATAATTGAACGACTGAAAGCCACGAACTTGTGAAGGTCTCACGAGACCGAAATCCCTGGGCGTACGAGTTGCATGTCGTAGATTTGGACGGCAACCTGCTCCGTTTTGGAGGTGAACCACGAACCGGCAAGGATTAGCGAAGTGATACACCAGAGGATAAATGCTATATGCAGATTACATATCAAGACACTACCGAAGGGATTGGATCAGGCAACCTAAAGGGGTTCTTTGTCGGATGGCCTAACCCTCCCTCTCCCGAGACGCATCTAAGAATCCTACAGGGAAGCGACTACGTGGTTCTTGCAGTTTCTTCTGAGGGGAAGGTGATTGGCTTCATCAGTGCCATATCGGACGGTGTTTCGTGCGCCTATATCCCACATCTTGAGATGCTGCCGGAATGGCAAGGGAAAGGCATCGGATCTGAGCTGGTCAGACGCATGGTTCGAAAGCTCAAAGATCTCTACATGATTGACCTGATCTGTGACCAGCAGGTCCAGAGATTCTACGAGAGACTTGGATTCGAGAAAGCTCCTGGAATGATCGTGAGGAACTTTGAGCAGCAAGCGTGTGACTGATCATGCAGGAAAGGCGGAGACACAGCAAAACCGTAGAGACATTTGGAGATCCAAAATGGACGATCGTGTGTTTTTAGAGATTCGGGATATGCTGGATCAGGGGATTGCCATCAAGGAGACGCGGGAGCAGGTTAACCAGGGTTTTCGGGATGTGGCCGACGCTTTCAATTTTTTTCCAAATGCGAGCAAGGTCTCACCCGACTTCCAGTACACGCACGAACTCATGTTCCGAACTATGGCCACCCTTGTCCCCCCCGCCCCTTCCGTTCTGGATCTGGGAGCTGGAACGGGCAGGCTCTCGAAGCTTGTTTTGAGTCGGTTTCCCCAGAGCCAGGTTACGCTCTTGGATGTATCGGAAAAGCTTCTGACGGAAGCAGCGAGACAACTGGAGGAGATCGGTGCCGAGTTCAGAACCGTTGTCGGAGATTTGTTCGCAGATGATGACGTACAACTTGAAGCCGATTCGTTCGATTGTGTGGTCTCATCGTATGCGCTGTGTCATGGCAGGCTAGAATCGGAATACGAAGGTCTATACGCACGGATTCGCAATTGGATCAAGCCAGGCGGATGCTTTCTGTGTCTTGACCACGTTCACGGCTCAAAAGCAGAACTGACCATGCTTGGATTCGAGGATTGGGCTGAGTTGCTTCGACGAAACTTTCCAGAAGATAGAGTTGAGTCGATCCTGAAGAACTCTTTGATAGAAGATTCTCCGTTGGATATTCCTCATCATCTCTTTTTGCTATCAAAAGTCGGGTTTGAGAGAGTTGATGTACTTTGGAAGAAAGGTCTCTTCGCTCTCTACGGAGGCTTTGGAAAGGGGAACGAAAACCGGCACTGATCTTCCCGTACCGGCGAAGGACATCAGGAGGGAAACTGATCAAGAGAGGCCTTAAGAAGGGGACGCAGGAGAGAGCGCCACTGTGACTCTACAGCTTTCGGGTCCGCTACGACATGCAAGATATAGGAAGCAGTGCGAGATGCCATGAAGGTCGGGAGGTACTCGATCCATTCGCGCCTGAGAGGCAGGATCTGGCGATAGCCTCGGAAGACAGCCTCACATCGATCCATAAAGTTCTCGTACGCAAAGGGACCTGTCAGAGCAACACCGAGATCGTAGGCATAAAAACCGAAGCCACACGCATCGAAATCAATCGGTAGTGCTTCCCCGCCATAGAACAGGATGTTACTGAAACTGAGATCAAAGTGAATCAGGCCAAAATGCTCGCAACCAGTACCCAACACCCTTTCGGCTTCTCGACGCCGTTCATAAACGGCTTCCATGTCCCTCAAGACGTGCGCGGGCAGGTATCGAGGTCCTAACTCAGGCAAGGGTCGGACTGAAAACTTTCCCAGTTGATGAATAGCATCATAGACAGGGCGTTCGAAATCGTCAGGAGGATCCCACTGCATCGCGTGTTTGTGTAGTGTGGCAACAAGGCGCCCGAGGCTTTCGTAATGCCTGGTTGTCCGACGCACCTGAGGCACGATCCTTCCTTTGATCCATGAAAGCACAGTGACAGGGTAAGCTTTGGGCACACCGGCGGCTTCCGCCAAAACAACGACTCTGCCATCTGGTGCGATATAGGGTGCCTGGACTGTAACATCGGCTTCTTTGGATAGCGCCAGGAGCCACGCCAGTTCTGATTCGACCAGGCGAACGGTGTGGTTTTTTTCCCGGTGAATGCGAACCAGAAATTCTCCTTCATCTGAACGGAGTCTGAATGTCGTGTTGACCAGGTGCTTGATGAGTTCGAGGCGATGGACGCGAATGCCGAATTGACGCAGTGCGGACTTCGCGAGTTCACGCAGACGCCGAGCCTGGCCTATTCGGGTGAGGGTATCGTAACGCCTCAGGTTGGTCTTCGTCTGTTCAGATGTTTGCATACGCTGTCTGCTTGTCGATAGAATTATCAAATAGCCCGTAAAACCCACAGGCTTTAGGCGTGGGAAGCAGACGCGAGTTGGCGAGCGTTGTTTTGCAAGGGCCTATGGTTTTGGTTCTGCTTCCGTGTAGAATCGTCACGGAACATGCTTAGCATAAG
>JAPPAB010000159.1 GCA_026705765.1 Gemmatimonadota bacterium | reverse complement strand
CGTTGAATACTTCGAGCAGATGGTCTCATGGTTTGACCATTTTCTGCTTTCACCCAAAGAGACTTAAAAAATGAAGACCATAAATATTTGTCCTTCAGGGTGGGAGTAATCACTAAACCGACCTCTTTTTAATAAGTGGCGGGGCGACGGCCGCTGCGGTCGTCCAGGGTGCGCTGGGTCAATTCGAAATAGGGCTCAAAGCCGTGGAAAAAGCGGTCCAGTTCGTCCACCATCAGCTCGAAAAAGCGCCAGTAGGCGGCCCGGGTGACGCCGGCGATATGGGGCGTAAGGAATACATTGTCCAGCCCGGTTATTTCGTGGCCGTCGGGGATAGGGTCGGGGTCGAAAACATCGAGGCCAGCGATAATATCGCCGCGCTTGAGGCGTTCGACCAGGGCGACCGAATCGATGATGGGACCGCGGGAGACGTTGACCAGTACAGTCCCCGAGGGGATCAGATCCAGTTCTGCCCGACCGATCATGCCCTGGGTCCCGGGGGTCAGCGGGGCCAGACAGACAATCGCATCGGAACTCGACAGGACCTGTTCGAGTGAGGTCAGGAGAAAGCCCAGGGCTTCGGCCATGGTTCCAGGCAGGTAGGGATCGTAAACCTGAATGGCGACCCGGAAAGGGCGCAGCAATTCTATTAGGCGACGGCCGGCATGACCGCAGCCGATCAGTCCCACGGTCTTGCCGGTGAGTTCGCCGCGCAGGAAGCTGGGGTTGTCGCGGGTTTTGCGGCAATTTCCCTCCATGTAGCGGCGCAGATAATAACCGGCGTTGCGCAACGATACGAGAATAAGGCCCAGGGCCCACTCAGAGACAGGGTAGGACGAGCCATTGGTGGTGTCAACAACGCGGATATCCCGTTGCCAGGCCGCCTCCACGTCGATGCGCTCGGCGAAACGATCGCCGTTCAATTCGCCGATGAGGCGTAGCTCGGGGGCTTGTTCCAGGAGTTCGGGACCGATATGGGGCGCCCCCGAATAGACGACCAGGGCCTGGACGGACGCCAGCCGTCGCGACAATTCGGTCTGGTGACCGGGCTGGACCTGACCCGCTTCACAGGGGAGCCATGTCCAATTCGCAAAGCTATCCAGGCGCTCCAGATCGGCCGGGGCCAGATAGAGATCGCGCTCGGGACCGCCCAGCACCAGGATTTCGGGATCAGCCATGGAAGGCCTCCTGGAAATCTACTCGCTGATCTGCAGGTATGCAAAACGACAAACGCGCCATGGGTTTCATAGACTTAAGCCTCAATAGGGTTGGGAACTGGGCAAGATCATAACAAAAACTTAACAAAGTTTAGAAACTGTTCAAAGATGATTTTACATCTCGCCCACTGCCGATGGTGCGCGAGTGTTCGCGGTGGGACTATGACAACAACGGAAAATAGCTTCTTTGATTCTAAGGGGTCCAAATTCACTGTTTTGACGAAAGGCAAGGCTGACGATAATGACCGAAGAACAACGCTATCTCTTTGATCTATGCGGTTTTCTGCACCTGAAGAACGTCCTGACTCCGGGGGAACTGGATGCGGCTTCGGAGGCTGCCAGGCGCTACATCGACAGCGCACCGGAAGACCTGCCGCCGCATTTCGGACAATCAGAAAATCTCAAGGGCTTTGCTCACGGCTTCGCCTTTGACCGGGCGCTGGAAAAGCTGGTCTTTCTGCCCGCAGTCTGGCCCATCGTGCTGGAGCTGACAAACGGCAAACCTATGCTCGCCAGCGGTACCCTCATGGTCGACGATCCCGACGGACACACCGAGGCGAGCCCGCTGCACTGCGCCCGCGACGACTACGGCTTTGAGAGCGCCCGTTACGAGATACACCAGGGCCGTATCTATTGCGACGACTTTGTGGTATTTCCCTACCTGGACGATGTACATCCAGGTGATGGCGGGCTCCTCGTGCTCCCGGGTTCGCACAAAAGCCAGTTTGACCGGCCACCGCAGCTATTTTCCCAGGGTCGCATCGAAGGAGAAGTACCGTTGGGAGTCATCAATATCACGCCCTCAGCTGGGGATGTGGTCATTATACCCGAATGCCTGACCCACGGGGTCCTGCCCTGGAAACCCGTCGATCGCCAACGCCGGGTGTTAACGTTGCGCTACCGCCCACACCACCGCCAGCCTGGCCGTCCCATTCCTGAGGCGGTCAAAGAGCGGCTGGCACCCGAAACACTCGAATTGCTCGAAACGGCGCACTACACCCACAAAAAGGAAATCGCCACTCGACAACGGGTGTACCTCAGCTGGTTAGATACGTCAAAAGGGAAATGATTCCCACAATAACTGAAAGGAGTTAGCTATGAATCGAGGACGTCCAAACCTGGAGCCTGATGTGGGCAAAATGTTACCGACCACCAATGCCGATGGGCTCCCGGTCGTTCCCATGACCGAAGAGCACAAGTACCTGTTTGATATGAAGGGCTGGATTTGCCTGCCGGGATTAGTTGAAGGCGATCAGTTGGCAGAGATTCACGAACACCAGATGAAGCTCGTTAAGGAGCCTGAGTCGCTTCCGCCAGAAGAACGGAATCCGGTGGGAGGACCTTCTCAAGCACTGCTGGATCATCCCGTGATTGTCGGGATTTTGAATGAGATTGTTGCAAGTCAGCAGTTGGCAACCGAGGACTGTTATGGGTTTACATTTGAGCGCACACGCACGGACTATCGCGAGGTGGGATACGATCGATTCAAGCCTCACGGGGGCAGCGGCTATTTCAATCTCATTGGAAATTCACATATCTACCAGATGCTTCCAGGCAAGGTGCATTCAGGATTGACACGCGTGGTTTGGGAATTAAATGAGATCGGGCCGGGTGACGGGGGCACCCTGCTGGCTTCCGGTAGCCACAAGGCGGCATTTAGCCGACCTGATTCATTGAGCAACCGCGAGAGCGAAATTTGGGACACATATACATGTCCTGCAGGTTCTGCGCTGATCTTCACAGAAGCACTATGCCATACCGGTACTCGGTGGACAAACGAGAATCGCCAGCGGTTGAGCTTATTTCACCTCTACAATGCCGTAAACAGCAGGTGGGGAGGTCGCAGCGTACCCAAAGAAGTGATTGCTACAATGCCGCCAAAACGGCAAACGCTGTTTCGCGCCGTGTGGGTAAGCGGTGGGAATAACATACGATACAACAGGTATTACGACGAAGATAACGCAGCTTTTGGGGATGAAAATAGCGAAACGCGTGCTTCTGATCAGAGAATCGTTGCTGATTAGACGTGCCGGTCTCGGAGGCTGTTTTCAAAGGTTCACGCTGTCCATGACAAACGCGCTGGCCGCGAGGCGGCGAAGCAACGTGTCCCGCATCTCGTTCTCCGTATCCCGATGCTCGGGATCGCCGATCAGATTTTGCTGCTCATCCGGGTCCTGCTGCATGTCGTACAGCATGTACCCCCTGCCGTGCTGATCCATGACGTATTTGTAGCGTTCGGTTTTCACCATCGTATTGCGCGAACCGCCGTAGTAGATCTCTGACAATACCTCGGTGCGGTGGTGTGCGGTCGGCTCCGCGAACAGATGCCCCAGCGACTGCCCAAGGGACATCTGCAACTGGTCGAGCCCCAGGGCTTCCAGCAAGGCAGGACCGACATCGATGGTTTCCACCAGTGCGTCGCAGACAGTACCGGACGGTATCCGTCCGGGCCAGCGCAGGATCAGGGGGACCCGCAATGCAGATTCGTGAAAGGTGCGTTTGAACACCCTGCCGTGATCGCCGGTCATTTCGCCGTGATCGGACCAGAACACGACGCAGAGATCATCGAGCCAGCCGCGTCGTTCATACGCCGCAAGGATCTCACCGCACCAGTGATCGACGAATGTGATCTTGCCATCGTAATTTGCCCGGATTGCAGCGGCGATTTCGGCGGTCAGGCCCGGCTCTGTCTTGAAGTCCTCCTTCTGGGCGACTTCTTCGGGGAGCGTGGCGGGGCGTGGTGGCACGCCGATGGCGGGCGGCGAATCGGACGGATCGTACATGGTGGCGTACTTCCCCGGCGCGTCCCACGGGTCATGTGGTCCGGGGAAGTTGACGAACAGACAGGTCGGGCGGTCCCCGGGCGCAGAATCGACGAACTCGACCGAGCGCCTGCCCACGTACCCGTCCATGTGATCGTCCTCCTCAAACACCGCCGGTTTGACGAGCTTTGGGTCGCGAACCCGTTCGCGCGTGTCGCTGACGAAGAGCTCGAACAGATCTTTCTCGCGCAGGTAGTCGGTGAAGTACGAGTCCGAGTTGAGACTCCCCCGCGGTCCTCCGAGTTCGTCAATGACGTCAAAGCCGAGCGCTTGCATATACGGCTCACCCTCGCGCAAATGAGACACCTTCTTGTGGCTCCAGAGGTGCGACTTGCCGACGGTTGCCGTGTGGTAGCCGGCGTCCCGCAATTGGGAGAACAGCGTCGGATAGTTGATCGGCAGTTCGCCGCGGTTGTACCAGATGCCGTGGTTGTGAGGGTAGGTGCCAGTGATGAACGACACCCGCGACGGCTGACAGACCGGCGACACGGTGTGACAATTGCTGAACCGCATGCCGTCGTTGGCAAGCGAGTCGATGACCGGCGTTTTGACCCGCGGATGACCGGCGCAGCCCATAGAATCCGCCCGTAGCTGGTCCGCCGTGAGAATGAGTATGTGTGGTCGTTCTTGTGCCATATATATTCTTCCCATTGTTTCGAGTTGAGTGTGAGTGTAGAAACTACTGCGTATATTATAGTACATACAAAAATGGACCTCAATCAAGACATTTCATTGTGCAACGCCTCATAGCAAAACACAAAATGTTCAAAAAGATTGGATTGGGCGGATTCATCATTCTGCTTATATCCATACAGTGTATGATCAGCACGCCCGTTTTCGCAGAGGCTTCGATGCTTGTTGAATCTGGCAATAGAATCATCCTTAAAAACAGTTCCATTTCGATGGCGATCCAAAAATCTACGGGACGGATTATCTCGCTGGCGCATCAGGGAGACGCTCTCCTATCTCCCAGACAGTTTGGATATTTCACCATCCTGGCCAGTTATATCGATGATTCGGAAACAAACTATATGGCGGGCAAAGAGTCGAGTGTAAAAGCAAAATTTTTGCGCGACCAGAACCCCGAATTTAACGTCCACGTCAACAACTCGGAAATGGTCGATATTTCATTCACCCCCAAACAACCCGAAGGTTTCCCGTTCAAGATGGAACTCCATTATGTCTTGCGATCGGGTGATTCGGGGTTCTATTATTATGTTGTAGCCAGCAAACCCGGGGATACGGGCGACGCCGTGCTGACACAGCTTCGTTTTGGGATGCGCTTAAACGATTCGATGGTGAATATCAGGGTCAATGACAAGCTCTCTGGTGTGATTTCGGATAGCAAGGCAATATCCAGCGCAAAGGGCCTGGTGATGGATGCCACACATGCGCTCCAATCGGGAGAGGTGGATACAAAGTATAACTGGTCATCTCCAACAGAGGAGGCACTTGTACACGGTTTGCACAATGGAAAGCAGGGCGTGTGGATGGTCACGCCGAGCAATGAATACCTCTGCGGCGGTCCGACAAAGCAACACAATACCAGCCACGCGACTGATCGGGGACCGATCATCCTGAAGCTGCTTTATTCTCACCACTACGGCAGTAGAGGAGATTATGTCAGCGGTAAATGGGAGAAGATCTTCGGGCCGGTTTTTGTTTATATGAACAAAGGTGAAGATGCTCAGCATTTGTGGCATAATGCAAAGCGCGAGGGTGAAAAACATCGCAAGCACTGGCCCTACAGTTGGCTGGAACATCCGGAGTACCCGATCAACAGAGCAGTGGTTACGGGAAGATTCAAAGATACGGATCTGACACACCACAGCAATGGATGGGTCGTTCTGGCGCGGCCCCGGGAACACCGAGGGCTGGACTGGCAGCAGCAAGGCGCAGAAAACTACATCTACCGCGCCAGAATAGCGGATGATGGCTCCTTTGCAATACCGGCTGTTCGAAAAGGAAGATATACGCTTTATGCGTTTGCACCTGCTCCGTCACGGCCTCGCTCATCTCGCGCGCTACCCGGCTGGCGACCTCCACATC